>DATDIY010000073.1:0-12951 GCA_036520815.1 Acidimicrobiales bacterium | reverse complement strand
GACGCAGCCCATCGCCTCGGCCCACATCTTGTAGTCGGGCAGGTCGGGCGAGAGGTACACCTCGCTGTAGCGCTCGCCGTAGAACATCTCCTGCCACTGGCGGACCATGCCGAGGTAGGCGTTGTTCAGGATGGCGATCTTGACGGGGATGCGCTCGGCCGCCGCGGTGACCAGCTCCTGGGCGGTCATCTGGAAGCAGCCGTCGCCGTCGACGGCCCAGACCATGCGGTCGGGGCGACCGACCTTGGCCCCGATGGCGGCAGGGACGGCGAAGCCCATGGTGCCGGCACCGCCGGAGTTGACCCACGTGTAGGGGTGGCGGAAGGTCCAGTACTGCGAGGCGAACATCTGGTGCTGGCCGACGCCCGAGGCGACGATGCAGTCCTCGGGCGTGTTGTCACGCAAGGTCTCGAGCACGAACTGGGGCTTGAGCAGCTCACCCGGCTCGGACTGCTCGTAGGCCAGCGGGTACTTCTCCTGCCAGCCGCTGATCGTCGACTTCCACGCCGAGCGGTCGGGTTGGGCCTCGGGCCCACCGAGCGCGTTCAGAGCACTGATGAGCTCCTCGATCACGAGGCGGCAGTCGCCGGTGATGCCGACGTCGGGCCGACGGACCTTGCCGAGCTCGGCGGGGTCGATGTCGACGTGGATGATCTTGGCGTCGGGAGCGAAGCCGTCGAGCTTGCCGGTGACGCGGTCGTCGAAGCGCGAGCCGAGCGCGATCAGCAGATCGGACTCCTGCATCGAGGTGACCGCGGTGTAGTTGCCGTGCATGCCTGGCATGCCGAGGCACAGCGGGTGGTCGTCGGGGATGGCGCCGCGGGCCATCAGGGTGGTGACGACCGGGATGTCGAGCAGCTCGGCCAGCGCCCGCAGGGCGTCGGCGCCACGAGCCTTGAGGATGCCGCCGCCGGCGTAGATGACGGGCTTCTCGCTGGCCAGGATCAGGCGGGCGGCCTGCTCGACCAGCTCGGCGTCCCCCTCGACCTGGGGGTGGTACCCGGGGAGATCGACCGAGTCCGGCCAGTACCACTCCATCGCCGAGCGAGGGTTGTTGGGGTCGACGATGTCCTTGGGGATGTCGACGAGCACCGGGCCGGGCCGGCCGGTGGTGGCGATGTGGAACGCCTCGCGGATGACCCGGGGGATGTCGGCCGCCTCGGTCACCAGCTCGTTGTGCTTGGTGATGCCCCGGGTGATGCCGACGATGTCGACCTCCTGGAAGGCGTCGGTGCCGATGGCGGCGCTGGCCACCTGCCCGGTGATGACGACCATCGGGATCGAGTCCATGAAGGCGTCGGCGATGGGGGTGACGATGTTGGTGGCCCCGGGTCCCGAGGTCACCATGGCCACACCCGGCCGACCGGTGGCCTGGGCGTAGCCCTCGGCCATGTGTCCGGCGCCCTGCTCGTGGCGCACGAGGATGTGGCGGATCGGGGAGTCGATGATCGGGTCGTACACCGGGAGGATGGCGCCTCCGGGCAGACCGAAGATCACGTCGACGCCTTCGAGCTCGAGGCTCTTGATCAGGGCGGAACCGCCATTGGTCTTCATCTCGTTGGTCCTCTTGATGTGGGCAGAGCGTGTGGTGCGATGCTCAGCTTCGTGGTGGGCAGGTCAGCGGGAAGATCGCGACCGCGGGCGCAAATGAGGAGAGCGTGCTGCCGTGGAAAACGACAGCGACCTCCCGCAAGGGAGGTCGAGAGCGCGCACGCGGCTTGCAGAGCAGCGTGCGCTAGCGAAGTACTACGAGGGCGCGGGCGTCGACGACCGGGGTGGTGTGTCCGGGGAGGGCCGACGTGCGCATAGGAGGAGCATTCTGCCAGTGATCGCCCTCGCGAGGCAACCCTTCACCGGGAACGCGGTTGCGATCCTTCGCTCACGAGGGGCCACACGCGCTCCCTGAACAGCTCGAGCTGTCGAACCTCGTCGGTCACGGGCCAGACGATGACCTGCTGCAGCCCGGCCTCGGCGAAGGCGACCAACTTCTCGGCGAACGCCTCCGCCGACCCGAACGGCAGACGCTCCCTCAGGACGGCTTCGGGCCGGTTCACGGCTGGCAGGAGCCGGGACCGGAAGACCTCATCCGCCTCGGACCTGCTGTCGCTGATGTGGAACCACATGGTCGCGAGGGCGTTCGGGAAGGCGTCGACGTCACGACGCCGCTCGGCGAGCAGGGCGCGCAACATCGTCCAACTCTCGGCGAAGGCGGCCGGGGTCGTGTTGTAGGCCGAGGCCAGCCATCCGTCTCCCAGGCGCGCTGTGCGCCGAAGTCCCGCCGGCGACCCCCAGCTGCCCACCCAGATCGGCGGCCCCGACGGGGAGACGGGGGTCGGGGCCAGCTGGATGCCGGCCGACGAGTAGAAGCGGCCCTCGAACGGCTCGACCGACGGGTCCCACAGGGACCTCAGGACCGCGATCGACTCGTCGAGTCGCACCCAGCGCTCCGCGAAGTCGAGTCCCGCGGCGGCGTAGTCCTTCTCGGACGAACCCGGGCCCACGGCCACGATCAGACGCCCGTCGGACAGTCGGTCGATCGCCGCCATCGCCTTGGCCAGCGCGACCGGCCCTCGCACGACCGGGAGGGCGACCGAAGTGGCGAGCGTCATCGGCTCGGACTCCCCGATGACCGACGCCAGCGCGATGGGCCCGTCCAACCACGGCACGCCGAACACCAGATGGTCGTTGGCGGCGAGGGTCGCAGACCCGAGCCGAGCGCTGCGTTCGGTGTACTCGCGCAGGTGCGCCGCCGTGTAGGGGTTGCCGCCGAAGTCCATCAGCGGCAGGTGCACCCCGAACCGCATCGGCACTAGTCCGCCCTCGGATCGGCGGTCGCCTCGACCACGATCTCGGGTCCGCTGGCGGCGTACATCGGGTCGAGCGGGATGATGTCGTAGGCGGCCCGCAGCTCCTCGAGATCAGTGCCGGCGACAGCCCAGAAGTCCCACTCCGGGTCGAGCACGTCCACCTCCATCGCCTCCCCCCTCGTCCACGCGGCCAGGAACTTGCGAGGGTCGAGGTTGCCGACCTGGGCGCCGATGCCGTTGACCTCGGTGCCGACGTGCCATTCGAAGATGACCGGCAGCAGGTGGGCCCGAACTCCGTCGCCGCCGAGCATGGCCCCGGTGAAGGTCGAGACGAGCAGCTCCCCCTGCAGCGACGTGCTGTAGCCCGACAGCACGTGGAGCCCGTCGTGGGGCACAGCGAAGTGACCGTCGAAGGCGTCGGCCTCGCCCGGGAAGGCGAACCCGTGGCGGCGGAAGTGACGCCAGAAGGCGTGACCGAACGTGGCCGCGTCGAGGCTCTCGAGGGCGAAGAACCGATCGGCCAGCCGCCGGTCGGCGTCGGTCTGGTCGCGGTAGGGCTGCATCGCGGGAAGGACGTCGTCGTGGTGGCCCCACCCGGGGAAGGTGTCGACGTTGCGCCGAGCCATGTCACCCATCGCCCACGACAGATGGCCGCGGGCCACTTCGTGCAGGTCCCGCACCCAGCCCTCGTGGACGTGCAGGGCGTGGGCGTAGCGCACGACCTCCCGCAGCCGGTCGGGGTCGGCCACGCCGTCGGCGAGCGATGCCACGGCGAGGAGAGCGGCGGCGTGGTGGGCCATCTCGCGGTCGTCGCCGACGACGCGAGCGAGCTCCTCGGGGCCGATCGGGTCGACTGAACGGAGCGCTCTCGGCCCCGCCATCACCGGAGGACGGAAGAGCATGGCGCCGGCGGCGACGACAAACGCCGAACCCAGCCCCGAACGGGGATCGTGCCGGGGGCTCGACTCGATGACCGTCCGCGCCGCGCTCAGCACGGCGAGAGCCTGGTCGGGTGTGGCGTCGACGAACATCGGTGGCCCTCCCGTCGGGAACCGGTCCATCGTGCCTCGTCAGCCGACGTACAGCCCGTCGACCAGTCGGTTCCATCCACTCTCGGGGTCCCACCCGTCGTCGTGCGCCAGTCGGATCGACCGGGACGACCGATCCCCCTCGGGGCCTCCACCAACCCCGTTCGGGCCACACCCGGGTTCGACCAGCGCGAGGGCGAGGTCACAGGGCTCCGAGCTCCTGAGGCGCAGCTCCGCTCCGAGACGGACGGTCCGTCCGGGTAGCCACGTCCGGGGATCGCTGTCGAGAGGCGCTGTCTCCACGCGACCCCCTTGCCGCGCGACGAGGTGGACCTCCCACGGTTTCACCGGCGCGGCGTAGCCATCGTTGACGAGCGCGAGGTCGACCCGCACCGACGGATCGGCATGCTCGGTGCCCTGGAGCCGCCGGACGACGCCCGATTCGAGCCGGAGCCGGTAGCCGAGACGGCGGTCGACCTCGTCGAGCGCGTCCGGACCCCACGACTGCAACACCTTGGTCTCGAAGTCGGCGTTCAGGTACGTCCAGTGGAAGCGCTGCAGCTCCTCGGCTGCGGTGTCCCAGTCGGATCGGGGCGGAGCGAGCGCGCAGGTCTCGCCGCCCATCGGCGCGTGCTGGGACTGCGCCTCCAGCCACTCCCGGTCGTCGGCCGCCCGGTAGGTGCCGAGATCGTCGGGGCTGGCGAGGAATCCGTCGTTGTGCACCCCGATCCGTCGCTCCCACGAGTCGAGGCCGACCATCAGGTTCCGAGCGATCGCCGGATAGCGAACCTGCAGCAACAGATCGGGCGCCTCCTCCAGCAGCGCATCGAGCACCTGCGCCCGCCGTCGGGTGTCCTTGTCGCTCACCATCCAGGGCCGGCGCTTGCTGCTGGCGAAGTGGTCGGTGAAGTACCACTCCCCCCACCGGCCGACGAACCCGGCCTGCAGGGCCAGCACCGCGTCGGCGTGGGCGTTCACGATCGGCACCAGCTGGCGGATGTGCCCGACCACGCGACCCACGGCGGCATCCCGTCCGGACGTCTCCGAGTAGGCAAAACGCACCACGAGCGAGACCCCGGCGCGGCGGGCGGACTCCAGATCCCCGGCCAACCGATCGAGGTCCGCCGGTTCGATCGTCGCCTGCCGCCGGTAGCAATCGAGGTAGAAGTACCGGAACACGACCGAGATCCGACCCTCGATGCGGTCGCGCACCATCACCTCGAGGTCGAGCGGAACATGCCTCGCTCCCGGACCGAGCGAGGTCTGCGTGAACCGGTAGAAGCCCCGGTCCGGATTGGCGAAGCGTTCCAGGGTCGGCGTGAACCGTCGCTCCCAGAGCAGCGCCTCCGTCACCGACATCTCATGGGCCTAGAACGACGACGCGAGCGACGGCGGCACCCCTTCGTCGGGCTCGTCGACTCGCAGGTCGACGAGCGAGCCGGACTGCTCCTCGACCAGGTCGAGCAGAGCCCGGATGGCGGCCTCCTTGCGCGTGAGGTGGCGGTACAGGTCGTAGTAGCGGGCCATGGCGTCGTGGAGCTGGAAGAAGTCCTCGACCCGACCGCGAGCGTTGCGGGCCAGTTGCTCGTAGCCGTCGAGGTCGACGAGCAGCCCCTCGATGGCGTCGGCCACGCCGAGGGGGATGTCGGTCGGGTCGACCAGGATCCCTCCCGCCTCCCAGCTGCGACCGGTGGTGTGGGTCAACCGGTCGGCCAGCAGCTGGGGCATGCCTCCGACCATGGTCCCGATCGTCGGCACCGCCGCCGTCATGGCCTCCAGCACGACCATCGGCTGGCCTTCGTTGAAGCTGGGGAGCACCAAAGCGTCGAACTCGCCGATGACCTCGCGCACGTTGAGCACGCCCCGGAAGGTGACCTTCTCCTCGAGGCCGAGCTCGGTCACCCGTCTGACGCAGAGGTCGTGGTACTCCCTCACCGTTGCGTCGATCGGGCCGAGCACGTCGAGATGCCAGTTGGTCACGCCTCTGTCGAGCAGCATCCGGCACGAGTCGAGCAGCTCGTTGAGGCCCTTGATGGGCACGATCCGGGCGATGTAGGCCAGCTGCCACTCCCTCTCGCCGGTGGCGCGCATGCGCTCGATGGCGTTGAGGCGCTTGGTGTAGACGTCCTCGAACTCCTGGATCACCATGCCGTTGGGAACGATCGAGATTCGGCTGTCGTCGAGCGCCATCCCCAACGCCCGGCCCTCGTCGACCGCGTCCGGGTAGAGGTACGTGAGGTGATCGGCCTTCGGGTAGCAGAGCCGTCCCATCTCGATCCACCACGCCATCCAGGCCCGCTCGGTCTCGGTCACGTCGAAGTTGCGCCAGTCGTCAGTGGTGACCGGCAGGGCCATGTTCCGCCCGAGCAGCGTGTTCACGGTGTCGCGCACGTAGAGGTTGTGCTCGGTGAGCAGGAAGTTCCCGCCGTGCTGGCGGGCGGCGGCCGCGCTCAGCATCGACGCGTAACCCGTGGTGTGGGCGTGGTACACCGCCGCTCGCGGGTGCACCTCGTTCAACAGGGCGTAGGAGAGCGAGAAGAACTCCCGGAGCAGCCAGAACAGGTCGGCCAGGGACATCTGCACGAGGAGGAACCGCTCGATGGCGGCCTTCTGGAACTCTGCGGTCGAGAGCAGCGCCCACATCGAGTAGGTCCGCGTCACCGGGTTCATGGCGTCGTCGTAGAGCTCCCAGAACTCCTCGTGGCGACCCTCGAGCACGGCGTCCATCACCGAGAACAGCCGCCTGGACTCGGCCGAGCGCTCGGCCGGGTTCATGTGCAGGTCGCGCGGCCGTAGTGCCATGAAGTCGGCTCGGTGCTCCTGCATGCTCAGGTACATCGGGTGCACCCACATCACATTCGGGGGCACGTCGTAGAGCACCTCGTGAGGGGCGGCTCGGTCCCATGTGATGTGGATGATCCCGAAGGTGATGGCCGGGTTGGCGGTCACGATGTCGTGGACGACGGCCGACACGCCACCCTTGAGGTACGGATAGGTCGACTCCATCACGAGGGCGACGTCGACCTCGGGCAGGTCGGCCACGGTCGGCGGCGGCGCGGCCCGGCGCCGCCGGCCGTGGAGCGGGTGGCGCTCGACCAACCCGCGCACGCCGCGGGACCGTGCTGACGGGTGGCGCATCACCGCTTCGTCGAGCGGGGTGGGGATCGGCCGAGGGACCGCACTCATGTCGCGCTCCTCACCAACGCACCGCGTGCTTCCAGAACAACGAGTACTGCGGGCGGCGCCACAACCGGGTGCACTGCACCAGGGCGGCGACCAGCACGCCCGAGGCGGCCACGCCGAGCCACACGTAGGCCTGCACCCCGGTGGGGGCCAGACCGAACGCCACCACGCACGCCACCAGGTACGCCGCCGACAACCCCAGCGGAGCCCGACGAGCCCCGGCGTAGTCGATCTTGTAGCAGGTGATCGTGCACATCATCATCAGCCAGCTGGCCATGGACACGACCGCCACCTGGACCTGGTCCATGCCCGTTCCACCAGCGACGAGGGCCAGGACGAGGGCGATGGCGGCGCCGAGCAACGCCGTGCTGGCCAGGCTCCACGAGACGAATCGGCCCATCGAGGTGCACTCGTACGGGAGCCACCGCATCGGTGCCCCCTCGAGGGTCGAGCGAACCCCTCGGGTGACCTCCCCCATCGCGGGCTCGAGGCACACGAAGTAGTAGTTGTACGCGACCACCGCGGGCAGCAGGGAGATGAAGAGGGTCAGGATCTCGATGTCGTTGTCGCCGTGCAGGAAGTACAGGAACTTGTCGGCCCACAGCACCGAGCCGAGCAGGAGTCCGGCGACCATGTCGGACACCGCCGGCCGCAGCGCCAGGGCGTGCGGGCGCTCGAACCGGACGCGGGTCCACGAGACGGCGAGTACGGCGATGCCACAGACCGGCGGCAGGATCCATGCGGTCGGGATCAGTACGACGGGCAGCGAGTACGCGGTCCAGCCCGCCGCCCAGCCCGACCGCGACTTCGAGATGTTGGTGACGACGAGGACCTGGCTGAACACCACGTTCAGCACGAGCAGGGCCAGGTAACTGCCCACAGCGCCTCGACTCCAGCCGAGACCGAACCAGAGCACGACGGCGAAGGCGCCCGACAGCGGCAGCGTCACCAGGAACGTCGCCGGCCAGTAGCGCCAGAACCCGCGCTGCAGCTCCACCCGACCGCCGTCCTCCCAGATCGGTTGGAGCACGCGGTAGAGGGGCGCGCAGACGGCTTGGCTGATCCACGGGACGGTCACTGCGACCATCAGGATGAACGTCGTCAAGGGCACTCCGCTGACCTCGTGGCCCTCCATCCGGGGGCTCACCAGCGGGTACAGGGTCGTGAGGACGATGACCGGCCAGAGGTGCAGCACGAGACGTCCGAGGTTGGTGAGACGGCGGTCGGAGCTCGCCGGACGGGGCGTGCCGGCTCGGGCCCACTGCACCATCAGGGTGATGACCACCACGGTGGCGAGGCCGACCGCGACCGACGGACCCGACAGGGCGACCGCGGACCCGGGGCCGAGCGCGATGTCGGTGTCGACGGCGGCGATCGCCGCCGCGGCGAGGAGCACCGTCGCTCCGACTGCATTGGCGCGCGCGGACCTGAACGCATGCTCCGCCATCTCGACTCCCACGCTGTTGCCCTCGGCGGTCCCGGGGGCTCGCGGCGGCGCAACGTACCAACGGCCCCGCACACCCGAAAGGGCCTCGTCGGCTCTTTCACCTGTCAGAAATGTTCGGCTACCTCACGGAAATCTTCAGCTGTCAGATCGCGCGACCGCGACCACACAGAGTGGCAAATACCTGGACAGGCCGGTCATGGTCCATCCTCGCTCGATCGGTGCCGAAGTAAGGTCCAGCCATGGAGCCCTACGGAGCCGCGCCGGATCCCGGTCAGCAGCCGGGCCAGCCGCCGGGCCAGCCGCCGCCGGGGTGGTACCCCGATCAGCAGGGTGCCATGCGCTGGTGGGACGGCCAGCAGTGGGGCGCCACCGCTCCCGTGCCCTCCACCGGAGGTGGCTCCGACCCGAAGACGTTGGCCATGCTCGCCCAGCTGCTCGGGATCTTCACCGGGTTCCTCGGCCCGCTGATCATCTACCTCGTGAACGGCGACAAGGACCGCTTCGTCAAGCACCACTCGGCCGAGGCGTTGAACTTCCACCTCACCGTGCTGATCTCCTACGTGGTGTCGATCGTGTTGATGCTGGTGCTGATCGGGTTCGTGATGTTCTTCGTGATCTGGGTCCTGGCGCTGGTGTTCTCCATCCAGGCGACGATCGCCGCCAACCGGGGCGAGTGGTACCGCTACCCCATCAACATCCGGATGGTCTCGGGCGCCGTCGGCTGACCGCTCAGCGGGCGGTCTGACCCAACGACCAGGCGCCCGACACCAGCAACTGCGGCTCGCCCGAACCGTCGGCGGGGACCGCGTAGGTGTCCTTCGTCGGTGTGCCCGCCTCGTCCCGCGTCACGCCGTAGATCACCGTGTCGTCGTCGAGCCACTGGACCTGGTCGTCGATGCCACGGGTCTCGGCCAGCTCGTGGTCGACCATCGTCTCGAGGTCGAGCACCGAGAGGCGCCACTCGACGCGGCCCAGAGCACCGGTCACGCGCTTCTTGTAGGCCACCCGGGTGCCGTCCGGGGAGAGCGACGGGCACTCGATGCCGTCACGCAGCACCGTCAGCTCCCGCCCGGCCACGTCCCCCTTCACCAGGTACTGGGTGCCGCCGGAGGAGAGCGTGGCGTAGAAGTTGTTCGGGTCGTCGGTGAAGGTGACGCCCCAGAAGTTGAAGTCGACCTCGGAGAACTTCTTGCCGTCGCGGTACACGGTGAACTTCTCGAGGTCTCCGGCCTCCTCCCCCGTCCGGAGGTTGACCAGGTGGGTCCGGGTGGAGAAGCCGGTGGCCAGGTACGAGTCGCCGGACACGAAGGTGGTCCAGGCTGCCATCGAGCCGTCGGGCGAGACGCGGGTCCGGCTCGGGATGCCGGGCAGGTCGTAGGTCGCCACTGTCTGGAACTGGTCGTCGAACACGACCGCCTCGGAGGTGGTGAGCACCCCCGGTCGGCGCGGAGGCACACGCCGCGGTCGCCGACCATGTCGACCCGGTCGCACACGAGGTCGGTGTCGACGATCTCGTCGGGGCGGCTCGGATCGACCAGGGCGACGTGGCCGTAGCCCGCTCCGATGCGCGTGTCGACGAACACGGCGTGAGGGCGGGCCTGGACCTCGGCGATCGAGATGGTCTCGGTCGCCACCACCTCGTCGCCGCCCGTCGACGTGCCTCCGCTGCGGATGGCGAGGGCTGCGCCCGCCAGGCACACGGCGCACACAACCGCGAACGCGACGATCCGCCAGGATCGCCAACGCCTCTGTTCGGTCGCCGCTTCCGGTGCCTTCACCATTCCTCCTCTACCGGGCGTCCTGTCGGGCTCCGACATCGACCTGGGGCGGACGGCGCTTGAGGAGCAGGACGCCGCCGAGGGTCACGGCGGCGAGAGCGATGGCGAAGATGCGAGCCGCCTCGGCTCCGCCGAGCGAACCCCACAGCGAGCCGTAGAGCGTCGACGCGACGAGGTGCCCGAGAGCGATCACGGCCACCAGGACTCCGAGCCCGGTCGTACGCAACGACGACGGCAGCGCCGAGCTGGCCACTGCCATCAGCACCCCGTCAGTGGCGGCGTAGCGACCACCGAGGAGCACCACCATGGCGACGAGGGCGAGCACGCCGCGCTGGCCGGACGCGAGCACGGCGAGCACCCCCACGAACAGAGCTTCCCCGGCGATGAACACCCGCCAGCGTCCGACCCGGTCCGCGAGGCGCCCGACGGGATACGCCGCCAGCAGGAAGACCAGCGAGCCGCCGACGTAGAGGAGCGGGAACTGCGCGGTCGTCAGGCTCGAGTCGCGCTGGAACGTGAGGTAGATGAGGCCGTCGCCCGGGGTGAGCAGCGCCAGCCCACCCCCGAGGAGGAGGGCCCGGCGGTACGTGGACCGACTGAGCAGGACCGAGATGTCGCGGCGGGTGCGGGCGAACCAGCGCGGCCCGGTCGGTGGCTCTGCCGGTGCCGGGAGCACGTCGGGCGCCCGGTCGAGCAGCACCTTCCGGCGACCGTCGACGAAGAAGACGAACGCCGCCAGCCCGATCACGGAGGCGAAGAAGGCCACCGTGAACACCGACTGGTACCCGTTGAGGTTGCGGGCCAACACGATCGACGCGACGACCGGTCCGGCGACGGCCCCCAGCGTGTCGAAGGACCGGTGCAGCCCGAACGCCCGCCCGAGGCGGCCGGGTCGCACGCTGAGGGAGATGATGGCGTCGCGCGGGGCGGTGCGGATGCCCTTGCCGAGGCGGTCGAAGTAGAGGAACGACACGGACCAGGCCCAGGCTCCCTGGGCGGCGACCAGTCCTGCGGTGCACACCGTCGAGAGCCCGTAGCCGAACCCGGCCATGCCCTTGAGGCGGCGCCGACGGTCGGCGGCGACGGCGGCCCCGAGCGCCATCACCGCGGCGAGGCCCTGGTAGAAGCCGTCGAACAGGCCGAGCTGGAGAGGCGAGAACCCGTAGAGGAGCGTGAGGTAGAGCGGCAGGATCGACGCCACCATCTCGGAAGAGATGTCGGTGAACATGCTGGTGACGCCGAGCGCCACCACGTTCCCCTCGACTCCGGTGGGCTCCTCTTCGGTGACCTCACCCCCGGAGGGGTCATCGGGCGGCGTGACGAGATCGACGCCGGGAGCCGGCTGGAGCTCGAGGGCGCGGTCGAGCTCGGGACCGTCGAGCTCGTCGGGGTCCCGCTCGGCGCTGCCCGCTGTCGGTGTGCGCGAGGACAGGTACATCAGCGCCCGTCCCGGCCGAGGCGTCCGGCCATCGTCCTTCGGTTCCCGCTCAGGATCCGACCCGGTCGTCGGACGTGGTCCCTCTACGATACGCGCGGAGCGCGCGAATTGGAACGCCAGGGGCGTCATGGCGAATGGTCATCAGCCGCACCCCCGCCGCCCCCGATCGCCGTCAGACATCGTTCAGGGAAGGGTGATGGCGCCGCGCTCGGCCCCCTGGGCCAGGCGGGCGTACTTGGCCAGCACCCCTGAGGTGTAGCGGGGCTCGGGCACGACCCACTCGCCCCGCCGGCGCTCCAGCTCGGCGACGTCGACGAGCAGGTCGATGGTGTGGGCGACGGTGTCGATGACGATGCGATCGCCGTCGCGCACGAAAGCGATCGGTCCACCGTCGACAGCCTCCGGCGCGACGTGGCCCACACAGAAGCCGTGGGTGCCGCCCGAGAAGCGCCCATCGGTGATCAGTGCGGCGTCACCGCCCCGACCGGCGCCTTTCATCGCACCGGTGACGGCCAGCATCTCGCGCATCCCGGGGCCGCCCTTTGGACCCTCGTAGCGGATCACCACGACGTCGGCGGGACGGATCCCCCCGGCGAGGATCTCGTCCATGGCCGCCTGCTCGCCGTCGAACACCCTGGCGTTTCCCTCGAAGCGGTCGAAGTCGATGCCCGCCACCTTCACGACCGCGCCCTTCGGCGCGAGCGTGCCGGTGAGCACGGCGATGCCGCCGACCGAGTGGATCGGGTCGTTCAGGCGGTGCACCACCGCACCGTCGGGGCCGGGCGGATCGAGCTCGCGGAGGTTCTCGGCCAGCGTGCGACCCGTCACCGTGAGGCAGTCGCCGTGGAGCAGGCCGGCATCGAGCAGCTCCTTCATCACCATGGGCACCCCGCCGACCCGGTCGAGATCGACCATGTGGTAGGTGCCGTGGGGCTTGGTGTCGGCGATGTGGGGCACCCGGGCGGCCACCCGGTTGAAGTCCTCGAGCTGGAGGTCGACCCGCGCCTCGGCGGCGATGGCGAGCAGATGCAGCACCGCGTTGGTGGAGCCGCCCAGGGCCATCACCACGGCGATGGCGTTCTCGAACGCCGCCTTGGTGAGGATCTGGGAGGGGCGGATGCCCTGGCGGAGCTGCTCCACCACCGCCACCCCCGAGGCCCGGGCGAAGTCGTCGCGACGACGGTCGACGGCGGGCGGCGAGGCCGAACCGGGCAGCGACAGCCCGAGGGCCTCCCCCACCGCCGCCATGGTGTTGGCCGTGAACATGCCG
>DATDIY010000072.1:0-2916 GCA_036520815.1 Acidimicrobiales bacterium | reverse complement strand
AGTCCCGCTGACCGGACGTACCGCAGCCTCGCCGCGTTCGGCGTCAGACGAGGGGCCAGGGGAAGCGGCGGCCGGTGGGATCGTGGGGGAGCCGCTGCTCGCGCAGCACCGCTCGGGCCCGCGTGAGCAGGGCATCGCGCTCGAAGGTGCCGAGCCGGCCCGCCACCGTGTCCGGGAGCCCGTTCTCGACGAGGACCTCGAGGTTGGCGAGCAGGTCGGGTTCGACGGGCTCACCGGCGAAATCCCAGATGACGGTGCGCAGCTTGAACTCGGTGTGGAACGACAGGCCGTTGTCGATGCCCCAGATGTGCCGGTCGGCGTCGACCAGGCAGTGGCCGCCCTTGCGGTCTGTGTTGTTGGCCACGATGTCGAACACCGCCATGCGGCGCAGCTGGGGGTGGGTGGCCTCGTCCTCGAGGAGCGTGAAGTAGTGCTGCTCGAAGTCGGCCTCGACGAAGAGCTGGAGGGATCCGACGCCCTGGGGCAGGTCGTCACGCAGGAGGGTGAGGGGGACGACGTCCCACCCGAGGGCGGCGCTGAGCTCGTAGGCGGCGACCTCCCGGCGATCGAGGCCGTCGGGGAAGTCCCAGAGGGGGCGCTCGCCCGATCGGGGCTTGTAGACGCCCCTGGTCGTGCATCCGTCGAGACAGCACTCGACCAGATAGGTGGCGTTGGAGCTCCACGGCATCCGGCCGAGGATCTCGACCTCGCCGCCAGCCAGGATCTCCGACGGGGTCAGTTGAGCCTCGGGCACAGGTGCCCCTCGGGATCCATCGGCCGGCCGCACAGGCGGCAAAGGGGCCGGCCGGCGCTCACCAGGTCGTTGCCCACGGCGATGAAGGCCGCCACCTGGGCCCGGGTGAGACGGAATCGGGCGGTGGCCAGGTCGAAGCCGGCGTCGGCGAGCGCGGCGGGGTCGTCGAGGTCGAGGTCGGACTCGGGGTCGATCTCGATGAACTCCTCGGCCACCACGACGATGCGGTCGCCGGCCTCCTCGTAGGCGACGGCCAGCCGCCCGACGACCCACTCGAGCGCCTCGGGCTCGACCGCCGCCGGCGGCCCGACCAGGTCGCTGTCCGCCACCGCCGGGAGGTCGGTGAGGATGCCGCCCAGGTACTCGCACAGGGCGGCCACCTGCTGCTTCTCGAGCTTGAGCGAGACGGCCCGCCCACCTTCGGCGGCCTGCAGGAAGAAGATGCGCTGCCCGGGAGTGCCCACCGCTCCGGGCACCACGACCTCCGGATCGGCGAAGTCGAACGACTCGCTCACGACAGCCCCAGGCGCGAGAGGTCATCGCCGGTCGAGTTGGCCGCCAGCACCACCGGGCCCGACGGCCCGTACAGCACCGCCGAGATGGAGCACGGCGACACGATGATCCGCTGGAACAGGTCGAGGTGGGTGCCGAGGGCCTGGGCCAGGGCCGCCTTGATCGGGTCGGCGTGGGAGACGGCCACGATCGTCTGACCCGGATGGCGGGCCACCAGGCGGTCGATGGCACCGACGATGCGGGTCTGCATCTCGGCGAACGACTCGCCGCCAGGGAACCGGAAGCCGCTCGGGTAACGCTGCACGGTCTGCCACTCCGGCAGCTTCATGAGGTCCTTGAGCTTCGAGCCGGTCCACTCGCCGAAGTCGCACTCGAGCAGGCCTCGGTCGACCTGCACCTTGAGGTCGCGGGCGGCGGCGATGGGCCTACCTGTCTCACGAGTGCGCTCGAGGGGCGACGCGTAGACCGCTGCCACCTCCTTCAGTGCGGCGATCCGGTCGGCCGCGGCGGCCGCCTGGCCCTGTCCGACGTCGGAGAGGTGGAGGCCCTTCGCCCGACCAGGGAGGGTGGAACCGGTCGTCGGCGTCTGCCCGTGGCGGACGAGCAGCACCAGCGTGGGACGAGGGGGAGCGGGCTTGCGGGGCATCGGCGGCTCACCCTACCGAGACGAGCGTCGACTCGACCCGTCGGGCCTTCGTGCTGTCCGACGGGCTCAGTAGCGTGGTTCCCGCTTCCTCCACTCAGCTGCGATCCACGATCTGGAGGAACCATGTTCATCTCACCACACGACCCTCCGACCCTCGTGCCGGTCGGTGGCCGGGCTCTTCGGTACGCGCTGCTCTTGGCGTTGCACCGCCACCGCGGACGGGTGCGTTCCGTGGGGGAGCTCGTCGAGGATCTGGCCGCGCTCGGACTTCGACCGCGACACGGTCGCCCCGGCAAGGTCGTGTCCGATGCCCTCCGGTGGGAGGTCGCCCGCGGTCGCGCCGAGCGGGTGGGGCCCGATCGCTATCGCCTCGGGCGCCTTCCGGAAGTCACCCGATGGCGGGCCCGTCGGCGCATCGAGTTGATCCTGGCCGGGCTGGTGGACGATGCCGGGTTCGCGATCTCGTCCGAGTACGTCCACGACGGGCGAGCCGCTGGTTGATCGGGCCCACGTCCCCTGTGCCCTCGTCGGCAGTGCCTTCGTTCCAGTTCTCAGCGACACTTCGAACCGGGGTCGCTCGGTTCCGCGCTCCCGGTGGCGGTGACCGGTCGGCGTCACGCGATCTGTCGCTGAGAACTGGAATGGAAGGGGTCGTGGTGCGGGCTCCTTTGTCGCATGGCCGGCAGGTTCGGTTCTCGGCCCGCCCGTAGAGTCCCGACGTGGCCCTCGACCCGACCACTGCCCGCTCGGCCGCGCTCGAGACGCTCGCGGAGGGGATCGCCGACTGTCGGCGCTGCCCGCGCCTCGTCGCGTGGCGGGAGGAGGTCGCCTCCACCAAGCGGGCGGCCTACGTCGACGACGACTACTGGGGTCGGGGCGTGCCCGGGTTCGGCGACCCGGAGGCGCGCGTCGTGGTGATGGGTCTCGCCCCGGCGGCCCACGGCGCCAACCGCACGGGCCGGATGTTCACCGGCGACCAGAGCGGCCTGTGGCTCTACCGGGC
>DATDIY010000071.1:0-5156 GCA_036520815.1 Acidimicrobiales bacterium | reverse complement strand
TGATCCTCGCCGGCACCTTCCTGCTGCTGTTCGTCGTGGTGAACGCGCTGGTCTTCGTCGTCGGGGGTTTCACCAGCCAGGACTGCGAACCCGTCCGCTCGCCGGGGTTCAACGCCGCCCAGGAGACCTGCACCCGCAACTTCCAGTTCCAGCCCGTCGTGATCGGCATCGTCGCCGTGGTCGTGGTGGGCTATCTGGTGTTCGCCTGGTTGGCCTCGGGGCGGGCGGCGCTCACGATGGTGCACGCCCGGCCGGCGGAGGGCCCGGAGTTCGCCGAGGTGCGGAGCCTCGTGGAGCAGATGGCGATCGCCTCGGGTCTTCCGATGCCGAAGGTCTACGTCGTCGACGACGCCGCGCCGAACGCCTTCGCCACCGGCCGGAACCCGAAGCACGCCGCCATCACCGTGACCACCGGGCTCTTGCACATCATGTCGCGGCGCGAGCTGCGCGGCGTGCTCGCCCACGAGATGGCCCACATCGCCAACCGTGACATCGCCGTCACGACGCTGGCCGTGCTCGCCGTCGGGGCCATCGCCGTGATCGGCGACATCGCCCTCCGGGTCGGCATCTTCAGCGGTGGCGGCCGCAACCGCGACAGCAACGGCGCCGGGATGATGCTGCTGCTCTCGCTCGCCATCTACCTGATCGCCATCCCCGCCGCCTTCCTGCTGAAAGCGGCCCTCTCCCGCAAACGGGAGAGCCTCGCCGACGCCAGCGCGGTGGAGTTCACCCGCGAGCCGGGCGGCATCCGTTCGGCGCTGGAGAAGCTCGAGGCCGACACCACGGTCATCTCGCACCCCTCGGCCGCCACCGCCCATCTCTGGATCGAGTCACCCCTCGACCGCGAGACCGGGCACGGGGTCCGCGGCGGCTTCGGTCGGCTCTTCGACACCCACCCTCCGCTGTCGGAGCGCATCGCCTTCCTCCGCAGCGTCGAGGGGCTCGATCCGGACCAGCGGGGCCCCAACGACCCGATGCCGGCATCACAGGCCCCGTCGGTACCTCCCGCGCCTCCGGCCCCGCCAGTACCACCGGCACCGCCCGCATCACCGGCGTAGGGCCGATCGGCCGGCGGTAGTGTCGCCGGCCATGGGGGATCTCGACGTTCCACGCGGGCCGCGCCACGGGCCCTATCCCAGCGTCATCGATCCGGCCCGGATCGCCGCCTACGCCGCCGCGACCTCGGACCGCTCGCCGGCGGTGCTCACTGGTGAGGCCGTCCCGGCCACGTTCCCGGTCCTGTTCGCCTTCGACGGGGTGAACGACGCCCTGAAGGACCTCCCTCGGGAGGTCTGGGACCGGGCCCAGGGCGGGGTGCACGGCGAGCACGACATCGTGTTGCACCGGCCGCTCATGCCGGGTGAGGCGCTCGAGACCTGGGCGACGCTGCGTGCGGTGCGCCAGACCAAGGCCGGTCTCCGGGTCATCACCCACTTCGAGCAGATCGATGCTGACGGCATGCTGGCCGCCGAGCAGTGGTGGACCACGATGCTGCTCGGCGTCACCGAGGTGAACGACAGCGGCGACGCGCCCGCCGACCACACCTTTCCGGAGGAGGCGCGCCAACGCCCGCTGGGCTCGGCGACCCTGCCCGTCGAGGACGACATCGCCCAGCGCTACGGCGAGGTCTCCGGTGACTGGTCGGCCCACCACTTCGACCTCGAGGCGGCGAGGGCTTCCGGGTTCGACTTCGTGTTCGCCCACGGCCTCTGCACGATGGCCCTGTGCACGCATCAGACGGTGCGGCTGGCGGCGGGCGGCGACCCCCGCCGGGTGCGCCGCGTAGCGGTGCGGTTCGCGTCGCCCACCCGCGTGGCATCCGAGCTGCAGGTCGACGTGTACTCGGTCGACCCGACGTCGGTGGCCTTCGAGGCGACGTGCGCCGACGCCACCGTCATCCGCCACGGCCGACTGGAGCTGCGGGGGTGACCCACTTCGGCGTCTACGTCCCTCAGATGGGGTTCAGCTTCGACGACATCGTTCACCGCGCCCAGCGCTGTGAGGAGCTCGGCATCGAGTCGCTGTGGCTCTACGACCATCTCTGGGGGCCCGGCGCACCGGCCCTGCCGTCGTTCGAGGCGTGGACGCTCGCCACCGCGCTGCTGGCCCGCACCGAGCGCCTGCGGGTCGGGCACCTCGTGCTCTGCAACCAGTTCCGTCATCCGCTGGTGCTGGCCAAGATGGCGGCGACGCTCGACGTGATCTCCGGGGGCCGGCTCGATCTCGGCATCGGCAGCGGATCGATCGAGGACGAGCACCACCGCGCCGGCCTCGAGTGGGGGAGCTTCGCCGAGCGCTCCGGGCGTCTGGCCGAGTCGCTCGAGATCCTCCAGCAGGCCTTCGCCGACGGGGTCGTCGATTTCGAGGGCTCGCACTACACGGTGCGCGACGTCCCCACCCTGCCGCTGCCGGTGCAGTCGCCTCGGCCGCCGATCATCGTGGGCGGGTCGGGGGAGAAGTACACCCTGCCGCTGGTCGCCCGCTACGCCGACGTCTGGAACGTGCCGACCTACGCCCTCGGCGAGTTGCAGCACAAGGCCGATGTCCTGCGCCGGCTGTGCGACGAGATCGGTCGCGACCCGGCCACGATCACGTTCTCGCTCGAGGCGGTCCTCGCGCTCGCCCCCGACGAGGCCTCGCTGCCCACCGTGCAGGAGAAGGCCGAACGCCGCTTCGGAAGCCCCGGCTTCGGGCTGCACGAAGGTGGCTTGGTCGGCACCCCGACCAAGATCGTCGACCGGGTCCACGAGCTGGAGGCGATGGGCTTCGAGCACATCGTGTTCTTCCTGCACGACCGTGCGTCGGACGAGACCCTCGACCTCCTCGCCGGGCGGGTGCTCTCCGAGGTCTGACGTGCCCGGTCCCTCGCCCGGCGGCTTCGCGTTGGCGGGACCGATGGCGTACCCTCTCGGATCTCCCGCGGGCGCGTGTGGGGCGCCCGCCAGGGTGGCGAATCCGCTGGTCCTCGCCATACTTGACGGTTCCCGCGCATGGAAGGACAGCATGGAATTCGCAGTTGGCTCGAAGGTCATCTACCCGGCCCACGGCACCGCTGAGGTGATCGGTCGCTCGGTTCGCGAGGTGGAGGGCGAGAAGGTGACCTACCTGGAGCTCTCCGTGGCCGCCGGTGACGAGTCCTGGCGCGGCGGGGCGCTCAAGGTCTCGGTCCCCGAGGACCGCGCCGAGGACCTCGGTGTGCGGCCGGCCATCTCCCTCGAGGAGGTCGACGACGTGCTGGCGGTGCTCGCCGTGCGTTCGGTCCGCGTTCCCACCAACTGGTCGCGGCGCTTCAAGAACCACCAGGAGAAGATGAAGTCCGGCGACATCTACGAGTGCGCCGAGGTGGTCCGCAACCTGGCTCTGCGCGATCGGCAGTCGTCGCTGTCGAGTGCGGAGAAGGCCATGCAGCTGCGGGCGCGTCGCATCCTCGTGTCCGAGCTGGCCGTGTCGTGGGACGTCACCCTCGACGAGGCCGGCGAGCGGGTCGACGCCGTCCTCGCTGACGACTAGCAACACCAGCACCGCCACCGTTCTTCGGCTCGAGCTGGCATTGCGACCGCTCGACGCCATCACCAGAGGGGGAACCCGATGACCGACGCCGTGATCGTCGCCACTGCCCGCACGCCCATCGGCCGGGCCCGCAAGGGCACCCTGGTCGGAGTCTCCGACCTCGAGATGGCCAGGGTGGCGGTCGGCGCCGCCATCGAGCGCAGCGGCATCCCGGCCGCTGACATCGACGACATCGTGGTCGCCGAGTCGCTCGCCGGCGGTGGCGTGATGGCCCGCCACCTCGCCGTCCAGCTGGGCCTCACCCACGTTCCCGGCCTGGCCGACAACCGCCACTGCGCCGCCGGGCTCTCCGCCGTGCAGATCGCTGCCTCCTCCATCCGGGCCGGCATGGACCAGGTCGTGGTGGCGGGCGGCACCGAGAGCATGTCGACGATGATCACGTCGCTGAAGCCGCCGCCGTTCGGCGGCGACCCGGTGCCGTGGTTCCCCGAGACCCACCCGGCCACCCCTGACGCTCCGCCGTTCGACATGAGCATCACCGTCGGCCACAACGCGGCCAAGGAGATGGGCCTCACCCGTCGCGACCTCGACGAGTGGGCTGTCTACTCCCAGAACCAGGCGATCGAGTCGATCGACAACGGCTGGTTCGTCGACCAGATCGTGCCGATCGAGGCGCCGCAGGCGGACGGCAGCACCGTCACCTTCTCGGTCGACGAGTTCCCCCGCCGGGGCACCACCCTCGAGGGCCTCGCCGACCTGAAGCCCCTCCATCCCGAGATCGAGGGCTTCGACATCACCGCCGGCAACGCCGGCGGTCTCAACGACGCGGCTGCCGCTCTGGTCGTGACGTCGTCCGACTACGCCGCCGCCCACGGGTTGGCGCCGCTGGCCCGCATCGTCTCGTGGGCCTCGGTCGGCGTGGAGCCGGCCCGCACCGGGATGGCGCCCACCGTCGCCATCCCCAAGGCGCTGCAGCGGGCCGGGCTGAGCATCGCGGACATCGACCTGTTCGAGGTGAACGAGGCATTCAACTCGGTGCCGATCGCCACCCACCGCACCCTCGGAATCGACCCGTCGATCATGAACGTGAACGGCAGCGGCTGCAGCCTCGGTCACCCGATCGCCTGCACCGGCGCCCGCATGACGATCACGATGGCGCACGAGCTGCGTCGTCGGGGCCTCTCGAAGGGCGTCGTGTCGATGTGCGCCGGCGGCGGCATGGGTTCCGCCCTCGTCCTCGAGGTGCTCTGACCCGTCCCGAGAGCCGCACCGCGGCGTCCCGGCTCTGGTCAGGACCCGCCGCTGGAGTCCGTGTCGCAGTTCGCCAGGTTGTCCTTCGCCGTGTCGAGCAGCGTCGTCAGGTCCGAGCCGATGGTCTGCAGCTGCTCGGTCACCTGGCTGATCGTGCTGGTGATGGGCTGGTCGCTGGCGTCGTCGACGATCGTCGAGAGTCCGTCAACGCTGGATTTCAGCGCGTCGGCCTGCGTCTCAAGGTCCCCGGTGGCGCTGTCGGCGAGGTCGGAGACCGAGTCCTGGAGCTGTTGGAGGTCGGACTCCAGGGCGTCGGTGCCGTCCTGAACGACGTCGGTGGCCTCCAGCGCGTCCACGTCGTCCTGGACCTGTTGGAGATCGGCGCAGGTCGCCGA
>DATDIY010000070.1:0-4225 GCA_036520815.1 Acidimicrobiales bacterium | reverse complement strand
AGGGCGAGGCCCTGACCGACCCGGCGCTCGGGGGCGATGGTCGCCAGGACCGGCACGACGACGAGCAGGATCGCCATCAGCGCTGCGACCAGCCGCATGGCCAGCGGCGCCTGGTCGGTGACGACTGCCTCCGAGCCGGCGGCGAAGGCGGCGGGGAAGAGCGGGTCGCGGATGAGCAGCCAGTCGGTCACCACGGCGACGGCGGCGGTGGTGACGGCGACGTAGGGGGTGGAGGAGAGCAGCCGCCGGTCGTGCAGCCGCGGCCAGCCGGCCAGCGACCGCCGGACACCGATCACGCTCAGCCACACCGTGACGACGGCGAGCACGGCCAGCACCAGGTCGGCGTACCAGCCGATCCTCGGGGGAGTGCCGGAGCCGGTGCGGACCCCGAACGCCCACCATGCGCTGAATGCGGCCAGCGCCGCCAGCGCGGACGCCGCCGTGCAGGAGAACCCGGCTCGCCACCGCGGGAGGGCCAGCGCGAGCGCGGCGGCGACGGACGACAGCACGACACCCACCAGGCGGGGCAGGACCGTCGAGTCGCGCAGCGGGCCGGCGTCGGCCAGGGCGATGGTGGTGCCGTCGGGGGTCGCCAGGTAGGGCACGACCATCACGAGCAGCCACAGCGCACCGAGGGCGATGGTGGCCTCCGACGCCACGACGAGCATCCGGGAACCCGAGCGGCGGGCGGCCCGGATCGGGACCGACTCGACGTCGGTCGGGACCGCGGCGGGTGCCCCGGGGGTGGCAGTCATCCGCCGCCAGCTTGGGTCGCCCACCGCGACGGGTCAACGACCCTCGGCCCGGAGCCGCTTGGGACGCGACGGCGTTCGGGTCAGCCGGCGTCGGCGAGGGCGGCGGAGAGCACGGCACCCGCTCGCTGGTCGAAGGCGACGAGGAGCACCTCCACCAGCGCGCCGGTGTGGCCGAGCACCTCCGCCACGGCGATGGCTGCGGCCCGCGCTTCGGGGAAGCCGTACACGCCGGTGGAGATGGCGGGAACGGCCAGGCGGGCGGCACCGAGCTCCTCGGCGACCCGCAGCGCCGACCGGTACGCCTCCGCCAGCAGGCGGTCGGCCTCGGCCGGGTCGTGAGCACCGAACACCGGCCCGACGGCGTGCACCACGTGGCGGACGCCGTGGGTGTCGAGGGCGAACGCTGGGGTGGCGACGGCCGATCCGGTGGGACACCCGCCGAGGCGGTCGCACGCCTCGGACAGCTCGCGGGGGCCGGCGGCGGCGAAGATGGCACCGCACACGCCGCTGCCGGCGGCCAGGCGCTCGTTGGCGGCGTTGACGACGGCGTCGACCGCCTCGCCCTGCTCGTCGAGCCGGGTGATGTCGCCGACGACGACCCGCGCCGCGGTCACACCATGCCCTCCGCCAACAGCGCGGCGAGCGCCGCGCCCAGCTCCCAGGCCTGGTCGAGGGTCGCCCGATCGGGGGTGGCGATCACTTCGAGGACCGGTTGGGCCAGCGTCCAGCGCAGGCCGGTGGTGATCTTCTCCACCGCCTTCACCGCACCGGCGGTGTCGGAGTTGCCGTGCACGAACAGCCCGTAGGGCCGGCCCTGGGTGTCCTCCAGGCACGGGTAGTAGATCTGATCGAAGAAGTGCTTGAGCGCACCCGACATGTACCCGAGGTTGGCGGGCGTGCCGAGCAGGTAGCCGTCCGCCTCGAGCACGTCGACGGCGGTGGCGGCCAGCGCGGCGCGCACCACCACCTCGGTGCCCTCGATGCTCGGATCAGTGGCGCCCGAGCGGGCGGCGTCGAGCAGCGCGTGCACGGCGGGTGAGGGAGTGTGGTGGACGATCAGGAGCCGGGGCACCGCCACAGCGTCGCGCCACCCGACGCCGGCGCGATGAGTTCGCGACACTGCACCGGTCGGACCCCACGTCGGCACCGGATCCCCGGACCATTTCGAGCAACGAGCTCGCCCACCCCGACCCATCGAGGAGCAGACGCCATGACGACCCGAGACCGCGCCCCCGTCGGCGCCCCCGTCTGGATCGACCTGATGACCACCGACACCGACCGGGCCCGTTCCTTCTACGGCGAGCTGTTCGGCTGGGACTGCGACGAGGGCGACGCCGAGTTCGGCGGCTACGCCAACTTCACCCGCGACGGTGAGCAGATCGCCGGGCTGATGGGGGCGATGCCCGACGCCCAGCCCGACGTGTGGTCGGTGTACCTCGCCGTCGACGACGCCGCCGCCACGGTCGCCGCCGCCGAGGCCGAGGGAGCGCCGGTGTACGTCCCGCCCATGCAGGTGGGCGACTACGGCACCATGGCCGTGATCGCCGACCCCGGCGGGGCCGCCGTCGGGATGTGGCAGCCCGACACCCACGTCGGCATCACGACCCTGGCCGAGCCGGGCGCGCCGCACTGGTTCGAGCTGCACACCCGCAGCTACGAGCCGTCGCTCGACTTCTACCGGAAGGTGTTCGGCTGGGACACCCACACCGCCAGCGACGAGGAGCTCTTCCGCTACACGACCCTCGGCGAGGGCGAGGGCCAGCTCGCCGGTGTGATGGACAACTCGAACGACCTGCCCGAGGGCACCCCCGGCTTCTGGGTCGTCTACATCAACGTCACCTCGGCCGACGCGACCGTCGAGAAGCTGGTGGCTCTCGGCGGATCGGTCGTGCACCCCGCCGAGGACACGCCGTACGGCCGGCTGGCGGCGGTGACCGACCCCATGGGCGCCGCCTTCAGCCTCTGCCAGCCCTAGCCCCCCCGCCTTCCTTCCCTCCCCTCCAAAGCTGGTACGGATCGGAGCGTCCCAGCACCGCGATCCGTACCAGCTTCGGGGGGGGCAGGTCCGGAGGGTGTCGTAGGCGCTGGGTAGCCTCGCCTCGATGGCGTTCCACCTCACCGTGGCGGGGTCGCTGGAACCGCTGGCCGACCGTCTGGCCACGGTGCTGGCCGAGCCGCTCGACGACCCCTTCACCGCCGAGCTGGTGGCGGTCCCCGGCGGCGGGGTGCGGGCCTGGCTCACGGCGCAGCTGGCCGAGCGGCTGGGCGCCACCCGATCCGGTGACGGGTCCGTTGGGGCGGGCGTCGGCGACGGCATCGTCGCCAACGTCGACTTCGTCTTCCCCGCCGCTCTCGTCGAGCGGGCTCTCGGCCCCGACTCGGGTCTGGGGCGGTGGTCGACCGGGCCGTTGACCTGGGCGGTCCACGATGTCCTCCAGCGGGTCGGGCCCGAGCTGGGCCAGCCGACCGACGCGGTGCGGGCTCGCGCCATCGCCGACCTCTTCGACCGCTACACCCTCTACCGGCCCGAGATGGTGCGCGGGTGGAGCGACGGCCGCGACGTCGACTCGATCGGGGCCCCTCTCGACCCCCACCAGCGCTGGCAGCCGGCCCTGTGGCGGGCGGTGCAGGCCCACCTCGGCGGCCCGACCGACGAGCAGCTGCTGCGGGCGGCGGTCGAGCGCCTGGCCGGCGAGGGCCCCGATCCGACGCTGCCCCCGAGGGTGGTGGTGTTCGGCTTGGCATCGCTGCCCACGCCCCACCTGCGCCTGCTGGCCGCCCTCGCCACCCACCGCGAGGTGGTCGTGCTGGCCCCCACGGCCTCGGCCGGGCGGTGGCGCGAGGTCGCCGACCAGCTCGACGAGCTCACCCGCGGCGCCCCCCTCGCCCTCCCCCTCGAGCGGGCCGACGAGCGGGTGCCCGTCGGGGTCGGCAGCGCGCTGGTCACCACGTGGGGCCGCGCTTCGCGAGAGGCCAACCTGCTGCTGCTCGACGGCACCCGGGCGGTCGGCGGCACCGTCGTGGCCCCTCATCCGGTGCCCGAGCTCCCCGCCTCGCCCACCCTGTTGGCCCGCGTGCAGCACGGCCTGCGGGCCGACGAGGCCCCGCCCGGCCCGCCGGTGCGCGGAGCCGACGGGGAGCGCTCCACCGACCGCCGGCCCCTGTTCGACCCCGCCAGCGACGGGTCGCTGCGGTGGCACCGGGCCTACGGCCCGGCCCGTCAGGTCGAGGTGCTCCGCGATGCGCTGCTCCACCTCCTCTCCGAGGTCGACGCCGACGGCGCACCCCGCTTCGAGCCTCGCGACATCGCCGTGCTGTGCCCTGACCCCGGCGCCGTGTCGGCCCTGGTCGAGGCCGCCTTCGCCGGTGACGAGTCCCAGGGCGTTCCCGCCATCGCGGTGCGGGTGGCCGACCGCTCGCTCCGCCAGGACAACCCGGTCCTCGACACCGCCGCCGCCCTGCTCGACCTG
>DATDIY010000069.1:0-2087 GCA_036520815.1 Acidimicrobiales bacterium | reverse complement strand
GGGAAGGCGGACGGCGACGGCGCTCGCGTTGTGCGTGCTCGCGAGCGCAATCAGCGCGTGCAGCGGCTCGAACTCGACGAGCGAGCAGTGCGTCGGCACCCGAGGGGCGACGATCTGCGCCCGCAGCGAGAACGGAGGCCGTTCGGTGACCATCTCGGCAACGGGACTCCAGCCGGGCTCCACCCTCCTCGTGACCCCTCTCGACGACGATCGGAACCCGTCGTCACCAACCGAGATCCCCATCGGCGACGACGGATCCTCGCAGGGCGTCATGAGCTTCCTCAGGGCGACGGGGGGCTCGTTCAACTCCGAGATCTCCGGAACCGCGACCGACGGAGGGACCTTCTCCACGTTCCTCAGCGCCGCCTGAGGCTTCGGCGCAGCCGACAGGCGGAAGTGGCGGCGTCTCAGCTGGGGCTGGCCTCGAGCTTGCTGAACGACGGCAGCTGCACCTCGTCCGGCTCCAGGGTGAGCGGCCCGGTGACCTTGCGCAGCGTCCGCGCCGGCCCGTCGAGGGCGACCTTGGCGCGGGCGTGCTGCACCGCGCAGTTGTCCCAGACGACGAGGTCGTTCTGGTGCCAGTCGTGCCGGAGGACGTTCTCCTCGGCGTAGAGGTGCTCGAAGAGCTCGGTGAGGAGCTGTTCGTAGTCGTCCGGCTCCATGTCCTTGATCTCGAGGGTGGCCTGCTCGGAGACGTAGAGCCCGGTGCGACCGGTACGGGGGTGCGGGTTGGCGATCGGGGTGATCGTCGACCGGCTCTCCTCGTAGTAGGCGTCGATCACATCGTCGTCGCCGCCACGGTTCGGGTAGTAGTTGTCGTAGCCGTGCCGCGCGTTCAGGCCTTCGACGCGGGTCCGCAGATCGTCGGGCAGCGAGTCCCACGCGTCGCCCATGCTCACGAACATGGTGGGCACGTTGGGATCCTCGACCTCGACGCCGTAGAGGGAGATCACCGGCTGCGGGCTCCGGGCCCACTGGGCGTCGCAGTGGAACAGCAACCGACCGTACGGAGCACCGGCGCCGTCGCCGGTGCGGTTCGACACGTAGAAGGTCGGCCGCTCCGGCTCCGGCTCGTCCGGACCCTCGTTGGCGGGGGCCGCCTCGAGCAGCTCGGCCCCGATGAGCGTGTAGCAGAGGTACTTCTGGAACTTCTCGTCGATGTCCATCTCCGGGAACACGAGGACGCTGCGGGTGTCGAACAGCTCACGCAGCTCGCCGATCGTGTCGTCGTCGAGGGGGACCTGCGGCTCGAGGCCCCGGATCTCCGCACCGAGGGAGGGGGTGATGTTCCGAACGGTGAGGTTGCCCATGGTGTGTCCTCTCAGAAGTGCACGAGAGCGGGGAAGTCGGCGACCTCCTCGTCGGTGAAGCCCTTCTCGTAGCCAGGGAGACCGTAGAGCCGGCCGACGTTGTCGGCGAGCAGCGACTGGCGGGTCTCGGCCGACACCTCGTCGGTGAGGCGGATCGCCTGCTGACGGTTGTCGGGCCAGTTCGAGTCGTCGTAGGGGAAGTGGCTGCCCCACATCAGGTGGACCTCGCCCAGCAGCGGACGATCGCGCACGGCCGAACGGTCGTGGTGGACGGTGAACCAGGCGAACTTGCGCATGTAGTCCGAGGGCACCGCGTCGGGGTCCGGGAGCATGTACTGCTCGAGGTGCTTCTGCCGGACGTACTGGATGTCGAAGGTCTCCATCCAGTGCAACGCCCACCCGGCGTCGCCGTGGGCGAGCACGACCTTGACGTTCGGGTAGCGGTCGAACACCCCGCCGGCGGCCATCGGCAGGATGGCGTCGGCCATCGGGGGCTTGAGACCCGGAGCGATGCCCGACGGCGGGATGCTGGGGGCCTCCTCCCCGATGCCGTAGTGCATGCTCACCGGGATCTGCAGGCCGGCAGAGGCCTCCCAGAACGGGTCGTCGGCAGGGTTGCCACCGACTCGGGACCCCGAGGGGTAGGCGTCGAGGAGGGCGCCCTTCAGCCCGGCCCCGGCGGCCCGCTGCAGCTCGGCCACCGCGTCGTCGACGCTGGTGGTCGGGATCTTGGCCACACCGAAGAACCGGTCCGGAGCGTGAGCACAGAACTCGCTC
>DATDIY010000068.1:0-11641 GCA_036520815.1 Acidimicrobiales bacterium | reverse complement strand
CCCCCCAGCCTGTGAGTCGACGCCGGTCCTAGATTGACGCCGGGCCCGCCGGCGAGCGCCGGCCCGACCGAGCGCACCGCGGGGAGACACACGATGAGGACCAGGGCGGCCGTGCTGTACGGCCCGCACACCGAGTTCGTGATCGAGGAGATCGAGCTCGATCCGCCGAAGACGAGCGAGGTGCTCGTGCGCTTCGCCGCCAGCGGCATGTGCCACTCCGACGAGCACCTCGTGACCGGCAGCATCGCCCTCGACCAGGGCTTCCTCGATCTGCTCGGTTGGCAGCAGTACCCGATCATCGCCGGCCACGAGGGGGCCGGCGTCGTCATGGAGGTGGGCGATTCCGTCACCTCCCTCGCCCCCGGCGACCACGTCGTCACCTCGTTCATCCCGGCGTGCGGCCGCTGCCCGTCGTGCGCCAGCGGACACCAGAACCTGTGCGACCTCGGTGAGCACGCGCTGTCCGGGCACCAGATCGACGGCACCAGCCGCCACCACACCCTCGACGGTCGTGACATCGCCACCATGTGCTGCCTCGGCACCTTCGCCGAGCACTCGGTCGTGCCCGAGGCCTCGCTGGTGAAGGTCGACGACGACCTGCCTCTCGACCGGGCCTGCCTGGTGGCCTGCGGCGTCACCACCGGTTGGGGCTCGGCCACCTACGCCGCCGACGTCGCCCCCGGGGAGACGGTCGTGGTCGTCGGTGCCGGCGGGGTGGGGATGAACGCCATCCAGGGCGCCACGATGGCCGGCGCCCGGGCGGTCATCGCCGTCGACCCGGTCGAGTTCAAACGCCAGCAGGCACCCATCTTCGGCGCCACCGACGTCGCCGCCACCGTCGACGAGTGCCTGGGCATCGTCGGGCGCCTGACCGCAGGACGCAAGGCGGACAAGGTCATCATCACCGTCGGCGAGGGCAACGGTGCCGATCTCGCCTCCTACATGAGCCTGCTGGGCAAGGGCGGCCGACTCGTCTACACCTCCTCCACCGCCCTCTCCGCTCGCGACGTGCAGCTCGACCTGTTCGACCTCACCATGCTGCAGAAGTCGGTGGTGGGAGCGATCTTCGGTTCGGCCAACCCCCGCTACGACATCCCCCGCCTGCTCGGGCTGTACCGCGACGGCGAGCTCATGCTCGACGAGCTCGTGACCCGCACCTACACCCTCGACGAGCTCAACCAGGGCTACCAGGACCTGCGCGACGGCACGATCGTGCGGGGCGTCGTCGTCTACGACTGACTGCGATGATCGGCGGAGGCCTTCCGATGTTCCCGTTCTGGTGGAGGTTTGCGCGGCTCTGACACGAGCAGACCTCCACCAGAACGGGGGGTGGGTGGGAGGGTCAGAGGCGGCGGTACCAGGCCTCGGCGGCCTGCAGGCGACGTTCGAGCTGCTCGACGGTCGCCTCGGAGATCTTCGACACCGACGACAGCCGGTTGAGCTCGGCGTTCACCTGGGCATGGGTCATGCCCGTGACCCGGGCGAGGTCACGGGCCCAGTCGGCGTTCTCCGATCGCAGGTGGGCCTTGTGCTCGCGCCTCGTGCGGTGGTGGATGGTGCCGGGCCCGCCCCCTCCGGGACGCGGCGGCGGAGCCAGCGTGATGGTGAGCTCGTCGTCGTCCTCCGGCCCGTCGTCGACGAGGTCGCCGTCGTGGTCCTCGCTCACCCACTCGGGTTCGTGCGGCGCACCGAGGGCGACGGCGGACAGCACCGAGAACAAGGAGAGCTGCTCCTCCTGGGCAAGGGGGCCGGAGAGCTCGTCGAGGCCGTCGACGGCCAAGCCGTCGCGGTCGTCCTCCTCCCGGCGGCGGAGGGAGTGGCGACGCTGTTCGGCGATGCCGGCGGCGTACCGGCGCAGGCGCGGATCGTCGGGGATGAAGAAGAACGCCTTCTGGCTGCGCGTCCCGCGGGTCCACCGCACCAGGCGGCCGGTGGCCTGGCGGAAGAACAGCTCGGTGACGGTGTTGGTGGCGAACACCCCGACCCGCAGCCGGGGGATGTCGACGCCCTCCGACACCATCCGCACCGCCACGATCCACGGCTGGTCGCCCTCGGTGTAGTGCTCGATGCGCGCTGACGCGGTCGGATCGTCGCTCACCACCAGGGTGGCGTGGACCCCGTGGCGGCGTCGCAGCAGGTCCACGATCCCGCGGGCGTGCTCCTGGTCCATGGCGATCACCAGGCCGCCGGCGCGGGGATGGACGGTTCGGATCGCTTGCAGCTGGGCATGGGCCTGGTCGAGCACCGCGGGGAGCCACTCGCCCGACATCGAGAGCGCCGTGCGCAGGCGTTGGCCCGACCGGGCGTGGTCGAGGGCGTCGTCGAAGGTGTGGGCGTACTCGGTGCCGTCGGGTCCGACCCATTCCATGTGCCCGTCGATGCGGGGGAAGAACACCGGGCGCACGACCCCTCCGTCTCGCAGGGCGTCGCCGTAGCCGTACTCGTAGTCAGCGTGGGCCTCACCGAAGTCGTCGTAGGCCACGAACGGGATGGCGGCGGTGTCGGACCGGAACGGCGTCCCGGAGATGGCAAGGCGGCGGCCGGCCACCTCGAAGGCGTGACGCACCCCATCGCCCCAGGCCCGATCCTCCCCCGCGTGGTGCAGCTCGTCGAAGACGACGAAGGCGTCCTGGGCCACGCCGCGCAGGGCCCGGGCCTGCATGGCCACCTGCTGGTAGGTGACGACGATGCCATGCATGTCGTCGGGCAGGCGACCGTCGCGAGCCGACCACTGCGGCTCGAGGTGGAGATCGAACCGACCGGCGGCCCGGGCCCACTGGTGCTTGAGGTGCTGGGTGGGGGCCACCACCACGACCCGCCGGGTCGGCCGGGACACGAGGTCCTGCACCGCAGCGGCGAGGGCGAAGGTGGTCTTTCCGGCCCCCGGGGTGGCCACGGCCAGGAAGTCGGCGCCGTCGGCGGCGGAGAAGCGCTCGAGGGCCTCTTTCTGCCAGGGCCGCAGGCGGACGGAACGCGACATGGGGGGCCGCCGAGCATACCGGTGGCGCCGACCCCTGGCCGCGGACCGGCGCCGGTCGGTCAGGTGACGAGGACCGATGCCCCGATCGGCGCCAGGCCGGAGCTCCACAGCCAGTCGACCGCCCGGTCGGGAAGGCGGACGCACCCGTGGCTGGCGGGCGAGGCCAGCACCGGCACCCCACCGTGGAAGGCGATCCCCCCGGTGAAGTACTTGGGTCGGTAGAGCGAGCCGTAGGGGCCCGGATCCCAGCCGTTCACCTGGCGGAAGATTCCGTAGCTGCCCGGCGGGGTCGCGGTGGCCGCCGCCCCCGTGGTGGCGTTCACGGCGACGGCCCCGCCGGCGCCGTCGACCACGATCAGCAGCTGCCGGTCGAGGCTCACCTCGAGGTGGGCGCCCGTGCCGTGGGCCGGTGCCACCTTGGTGGCGGTGGCCAGCGCGGTGATCGTGTCCGGCCCCGCCACCCCGTCGCGGGCCAGACCGTGCAGCTTCTGGAACGCCATCACCGCGTTGGTGGTGTCGGCGTCGTAGCTCCCCGTGACCCCCGGCAGGAAGTAGCCGAGGTCGTAGAGGCGCTGCTGGAGCAGCGTGACCTGGGCGCCCGCGTCACCCGACCGGGTCGGCTCGCCCGGCGTGTAGGGCACGAACGCCACGGTCGTGGTCGTCGCCGGGGCCCGCGTGGTGGTGGGGGCCCGTGAGGTGGTGGTCGACGCGACGGGAGCGGCTGCCTCGTCGGTCGTGGTCGCGCACGAGACCACCACCGCGCCCACCACGATCGTCGCCAGGCCGGCGAGCAGCGCGAGGAGCGGCCGTCGGGCCGGTCGGGTCGGGGAGGTGGCCGCCATCGCTCCCAGTGTCGCAGAGGTGACGGTCCGCATCCGTGGCAGGCCGCCTACCGTGAGGACGTGGACCTCGAAGAACCCTCCTCGACCACCACGTTGATCGGTCCCGAGGGCACCGCTCCGGGGATGGGCTTCGTGCAGCCCCAGGGCCGTCCGGTCGACGACTCCACCACGGGCCGGGGCACCGGCCTACCCCTCGCCCTCGGAGCGTTGATCATCCTGGTGGTGTTCCTGGCCATCGTGGTGCGAGCGGCTCGCCAGCGCCGCGCCACCCGGCCCTGAGCCGGGCGTCAGTTGGCCGACGGGTCGAGCGGGTGCAGGGCCAACCAGGACGCGGTGCCGCCCTGTCGGCGCAGCACCCGGCCCCAGAGCCCCTCCGGGTCGGCGGACCAGAGATCGGCGTGCTGGGCCTCGGCCACGATCCACGCGTCCTCGGCCATCTCGGCGTCGAGCTGACCCGGAGCCCATCCGGCGTAGCCCACGAAGACCCGTAGGACCTCGATCCCGTGGGCGTCGCCGGGGTCGCCGGTCAGGTCGACCGTCGCCAGCGGCCCCACTGCGCCGATCGTCCCGAGGATGGGGCTCCACGGGCCGCTGTCGTCGATCCCCGCACGATCCCCGTGCTCGGGACCCGCCGTGGGCGCCAGCCGGCCGAGCCCGATGGCGCCGGCCTGCTCCACCGGACCGCCAACGAAGACCACACCGGGGACGGCGGCCAGCTCGGCCCACCCGGGCAGCGAGTCACCCAGGCCCACGTCGGTCGGGCGGTTGATGACGACACCGAGGGTGCCGCCCTCTCCGTGCTCGAGCAGGAGCACGACCGACCGGTGGAAGTTCGGATCGCCGATGACCGGCGTGGCCACCAGCAGTCGACCGGCGAGGGGCTCGGGCGCCATCGCTGTCGATCATGGCACGACGGCGCTGCCACAGCGCCGCCGACGAGGGTCGGTCAGCCGGCCTCGGCCTCGGCCGCGGCCGACTGCTCGGCGACCTGCTGGCGGACCTGCTCCATGTCGAGCTCGGAGATCTGGCGAACGATGTCCTCCAGCGCCTCCTCGGGGAGCGCGCCGGGCTGGCTGTACAGCACGATGCTGTCCCTGACCGCCATCAGCGTCGGGATCGACTGGATGCGGAAGGCGCCGGCCAGCTCCTGCTCGGCTTCGGTGTCGATCTTGGCGAACACCACCCCGGGGTGGTTCTCGGACACCTTCTCGAACACCGGGGCGAAGGCTCGGCACGGACCGCACCAGGCCGCCCAGAAGTCGATGAGAACGATCTCGTTGTCCTCGAGGGTCTGCTCGAAGGTGTCCTTGGTCAGCGCGACGGTCGCCATGTTGGGTTCCTCGGGTCGGTGTTCACCGGATCAGGGGGATGTGGCTCGGGCCCCGGCACGGTTGCCGGAACCGGGGTACCCGGCCGGGTATGTCAACGGCCGGACCCCCTCGCGCATTCCCCCGGTCACTGCCGCAGCAGGGACAGCAACCGCAGGATCGAGACGTAGATCCACACGATGGTGACGGTGACGCCGAAGGCGCCGTACCACTCCATGTAGCGGGGCATACCGGCCTTGGAGGCCTTCTCGATGAAGTCGAAGTCGATGGCCAGGTTGAGGGCGGCCACGACGACGATCACCAGGCTGATACCGATGCCGATCGGCGACGGGTCGTCCCAGAAGGCGATGTCGGCGCCGAAGATCGACGCGATCCAGCCGACGACGAACATGGCCAGGATGCCGAAGGTGGCCGCCATCACCATGGCGACGTACTTCGGCGTGACCTTGATGATCCGGGTGGCGTAGAGGAAGAACATCGCCAGCACGACGCCGACGGTGCACAGCACGGCCTGGACGACGATGCCGTCCCAGGAGTTGTTGTAGACGGCCGAGATGGCGCCGAGCACGGTGCCGTAGGCGAGGGCGTACAGAGGAGCGAGGAAGCGGGCCAGCTTCGGCTTGAAGGCAGTGACGAGCCCGAGGCCGAGCCCGACGAACATGGCGATCATCAGCCAGCCCGGGATCGACGTGGTGTTCTCGAGCGTCCAGCCGTCGACGGCGACCGGCGACACCGTGCCGGTGACCGGGTCGACCCACTGCGACGTCTGGTCGACCTGGGTCCAGCCGAAGGCGCCGGCGGCGAGGATCAGGGCGAGCAGCACCCCCGTGGCCGTGAGCGTGCCCCCGACCGTCATCGTCTTGCCGTGCTCGATGGGAGCGGTGCCGAAACGGTCCGCCGCCGTGGCGGTCGGCGTACCCGCGCCCCCGACGGCGCCCGCGGGCGCACCCCAGCCGGCGCGGTCGGCGTCGGCTTCGGCCTGGAAGCGTTCAGGGGTGAGGACCGGATTGGCCGGCATGGTCTCCTCCGCGGCAGAAGGGGAAGGGGCGCCGCCGGCCCAGTCTACGAATCACCGGTGCCCGTGCGGCGGCGCCAGGCGAGTCGGGTGCGGGTGAGCAGGCCGGGCCGGGCCTGGGGCACCACGGTCATGGGGGTGTCGACGACCGGGTGGCGCTCGATGTAGGTGGATCCGACCGCTTGGATCACCGCGGCGGCCGGCAGGGCGAGCAGGGCACCGATCCCGCCCAGTAGACCGGCCCCGGCGATGACGGTCCCGAACGCCACCGCCGGGTGCAGCGACATCGTGCGGGCGGTGATGCGCGGGGCGAACAGGTAGTTCTCGATCTGCTGGTAGGCGATGGCGAACCCGGCGACCCAGAGCGCGTCGGCGGGGCTGCTGGCCAGGGCGATGAGGATCGGCAGGCCGGCGGCGATGTAGGTGCCGACCACCGGGATGAACTGCGACACCAGCCCGACGAACACGGCCAGGGCGATGGCGTACTTGATCCCGATGACGGTGAAGGCGACCCAGTGGAACAGGCCCGACAGCACCGCCAGCAGGCCGCGGCTGTAGATGTAGCCACCGGTCTTCTGTATGGCGATCTCCCACGTGTCGAGCACGACCCGTTGTCGGCGTGGACGCAGGAACGAGCACACCACCCGCCGGAAGCGTGGCCCGTCGGCCACCAGGTAGAAGACGAACAGGGCGATCGTGAACAGCCGGAACACCACGCCCACCACGCTGAAGCTGAGCCCCAGGGCGTTGCCGGCGGCACTGGTGACGAAGCTGCGGAACGGGCCTTCGGGATCGCTGAGCTGATCGCTCAGCTGGTCGCTCGAGAGGTTGAGGTCGAAGGTGCGGTTGAGCCAGTCCTCGCCGTCCTCGATGTAGCCGGGGGCGTTGTCGATGAGGTTGTTGGTCTCGTCGAAGACGACCTTGCCGACGGCGCCGACGAACACGAGCGACAGCACCACGAAGGTGGTGAACACCAGAGCAGTGGCGGTGCCCCGACGCCAGCCCCGCGCCGCCAGCATGTTGACGGCCGGTTCCAGGGCGAAGGAGATGAACAGGGCGACCAGCAGGGTGATGAGCAGGTCACGCAGCCGCCCGAGGAGCCACGACCCCACGAAGAGGGCGACGACCCCGCCGAAGAACCAGACCATGGCGCGAGGCACCCAGGCCGGCATGGCGTCGCTCGGGCCCAGCCAGCCGGAGTCGTCGGCGGACGATGGCCCGTCCGCCAGCGGCGGCTCGGGAGCGGGGGGCTCGTCGGCCATGGCCCCGACCGTGCCACGCCCCGGGTGCCCGGACGCGGATGCTCAGTCCCCGAGAGCGCCGGCGAGCACCTCGATGCGTCCGTCGCGCTCCCGCACCGCCACCGGACCAGCGTCGTTCTTGGGGTCGCGGCGGCCCGCCATCGACAGCTTCGAACCACGACCCTCGGTGTCGAAGCGCCAGAAGTGGCTGAGGCACACCAGCTCGTCGCCGTCGACGACGCCCTCCGTCGCCAGGTCGGACCACTGGTGCGGGCAGCGGGCGTCACAGGCGACCAGCACGCCCTCGGTCGTACGCCACACCACCAGCCGGTCGGAGCCGACCTCGACAGCGACCCTCCCACCGGGCGCGACGTCGTCGCTCGAAAGCACATCGCTCCACGGCACCGTCCCACGGTAGGCGGCGCCTCGGGGCCCGCCTACGATCGCCGCTCGTGGACGCCTTCGCCGACCTGGTCACCGCCAACACCGACTACGCCGAGACCTTCGCCCTCGGCGACCTGCCCGCACCGCCGCGCCGGAACCTGGCCGTGGTCACGTGCATGGACTGTCGCATCGACCCGCTCGCCGTGCTCGGCCTGGCGCCGGGCGACGCTCACGTCCTGCGCAACGCCGGCGCCCGCGTCACCGACGACGTGCTGCGATCGCTCGTGAAGTCGATCAACCAGCTCGGCGTCACCCGGGTGGCCGTCATGCACCACACCGACTGTGGCGCCGCCAAGATCGAGCTCGACTCCCTCCGGGCCACGGTGCAGGCGGCCACCGGGAACGACCCTGCCGACGTGGAGTTCCACCTCATCGCCGACCAGGACGAGGCCCTGGCCGCCGACATCGAGGCCCTGCGATCCCACCCCTACCTGCCCAAGGGCACCGAGGTGGCCGGGTTCCTCTACGACGTCACCACCGGCGTGGCCGAGCCCCGCCACCACACCACCGTCGGCTGACCCCCAGGCCACGTCCCCCGCCGAACCCGCGATCCGCGCGCAAATCCGTCGTGGGGACGACGAAAACATGCGCGGTTCGGCGTGGCTAGGGCGTCAGACGTCGAGGTAGCGGCTGACGGCGACGCCGGCACCGATGGCGCCGACGGCGGCACCGACCACCCCGACCAGCACGTAGATGCTGAACAGGTCGCCGGCGCTGACCGTGAAGCCGCTGACCAGCGGGATGTCGTTCGAGTCCGGGAGCCAGCCCTCGAAGAGCGGACGGACGGCGATCAGGGTCACGATCGCCACCGCCGCGCCGAGCAGGCCCTGGACCAGCCCCTCGATCATGAACGGCACCCGGATGAACCAGTTGGTGGCGCCGACCAGCTTCATCACCTCGATCTCCCGGCGGCGGGCGAACATCGCCATCCGGATGGTGTTGAGGATCAGGAGCCCGGCCGCACCCAGCAGCACGGCGGCGACCACGAAGATGCCGAGCGTCAGCGCTCGCGACATGTCCTGGATGATCTTGATCGTCTTCGACGCCACCACGACGTCCTTCACCCCGGCGCGGTCGCGGAACGTGTCGGACAAGGCGTTCACCGAGTCGGCACTCTTGTCGACGGGTTCGACCCGGAACGACGGCGGCAGGTCCTTGGCCTCGACGCTGTCCTTCATCTCCGGGGAGTCGTCGAAGAGGCGGTCGAACTCCTCCTTCGACTGCTCCTGGTTGAAGAATCGGCGGTCCTTGACCTCCGGGTTCTCCGCCAGCGCCTGATCGACGGCCTCGATCTGGGCCTCGGACGCCTCGACGTTCATGTAGATCACGAACTCGATGCCGCCCTGCCAGCGCTGGGTGGCGTTCTCCACTCCCGTCCGCAGCATCAGCGACCCGCCCACCAGGGCGAGCGACACGGCGACGGTGAGCACCGACGCGATGGTGATCGAGATGTTGCGCCCGAGGTTGGAGGTGGTCTCGCGGGCGACGTAGTCGACGTTGATCGGCATGTCCCCTACCTACTCGTAGACGCCGCGGGCCTGGTCGCGCACGATGGCGCCCCGGTCCAGCTCGATGACCCGGCGTCGCATGGTGTCGACGATGCCGCGGTCGTGGGTGGCCATCACCACTGTGGTGCCGGTCTTGTTGATGCGGTCGAGCAGCCTCATGATGCCGACCGACGTGGCCGGGTCGAGGTTGCCGGTGGGCTCGTCGGCCAGCAGGATCAGCGGCCGGTTCACGAACGCCCGGGCCACCGACACCCGCTGCTGTTCGCCACCGGAGAGCTCGTCGGGGAAGCCGGCGGCCTTGTGACCCAGGCCGACGAGGTCGAGGATGGCCGGCACCTGGGTCTGGATGACACTGCGAGGCCGCCCGATCACCTCGAGGGCGAAGGCGACGTTCTCGAACACCGTCTTGGTGGGCAGCAGCTTGAAGTCCTGGAAGACGCAGCCGATGTTGCGGCGCAGGAACGGGACCTTCCAGCTCGAGAGCTGGCCGATGTCCTTGCCGGCCACGTAGATGTGGCCCTCCTCGGGCGACTCCTCCTTGTTGAGGAGGCGGATGAAGGTCGACTTGCCCGAGCCCGACGGACCGACCAGGAAGACGAACTCGCCCTTGGCGATCTCGACGTCGGCATCGCGGAGGGCGACGGTGCTGTTCTTGTAGGTCTTGGTGACGTTCTGCAGCGTGATCATGGTGGGGTCGACGGCCACCGCCAGGCGGTTCGGGGGAGACGCAGGGCAGCGGCGGCCGCCACGAGGGTAGACCGGTGCCCGCGCGAACTGGTGCCATACCCGCCGGTCGCGCGGGCCAGCGAGGTGGCCTCAGTCGTCGTCGGCGTCGTACAGCACCCGGGCCACGGCCGGGTCGATCGTCCACTCCTCGCTGGGCCGATGGTGCTCGCGGGCCCAGCTCACGGTGAGCGGATCGCTGTCGGCGATGGCCAGCAGATCACCGCCCAGATCGGGGTGGGTGAGGTAGAGCCCGACCCGCCGGGTGAACCCCGTCGTCCGGGTCCACTGATGGATCACCTCCGGATCACGATGCACGAACGCGCCGCACAGCGTGGCGACCACCCGACCGTAGGTGCGCATGTGGGAATCGAGCTTGCCGACGTCGTGGAGCAGGGCTGCGGCCAGGATGGGCGGCGTCGCCTCGTGGCCGAGCGCCCGCTCGACCCGTCGGGCCACCTGGACCGAGTGGCGGCGATCCGGGCCGGGCATGCGCTGCCACAGCTCGAGCTGGCGGGGTGTCAGCGCCGACTCGACCCACTGACGGTCCGACGCTCGCGGGCCTCCGGGGCGGAGGCTGCCGACGAAGCGGCGCGTCAGGTGCACCGGAGACGCCATCGTCAGCTCCTCGGGCCGCCGCGCTGTCCGTCCGCGCCGCTCAGCCGGCGTGCTGGATGCAGAAACGGGTGGCGGGCATGACCTCGAGGCGGGCCTCGCCGATGGGTTGACCGCACACCTCGCAGGTGCCGTAGGTGCCGGCGTCGAGGCGGGCGAGGGCATGCTCGACGTCGTCGAGCTGGTCGCGCAGCTGGGCGGCGAGGGCCTGGGCCTCGCCCTGCTCGGCGCTCACCTGAGCGGTATCGGCGAAGTTGTCGTCGACGATGCCGCTCTCGCCCTCGACACCAAGGTCGTGGAGCTGCTCGGCCAGCTGCGAACGCTGGGCGTCGAGGACCTCGTGGAGCTCCTCCGGGGTCACCGACGTGGCCTCGAAGGTGTCATCGGGCGCAGGTGTTCCGGTGTCGCTCATGGACACGAGGCTAACGCCGCGCAGCTCGGGCGCGCGGGTGGGCCTCGTCGTACACGGCGAACAGCCGCTCGTTCGAGACGAGCGTGTACACCTGCGTCGTGCTGATGGAGGCGTGGCCGAGCAGCTCCTGCACGGCGCGGATGTCGGCGCCGTGGTCGAGCATGTGGGTGGCGCACGAGTGGCGCAGCACGTGCGGCGTCAGCCGGTCGCCCAGATCAGCGGTCGTCCCGTGGCGCCGCACCACCGTCCAGGCCCCCTGGCGGCTCAGCCGGCCACCTCGCTGGTTGAGGAACACGGCCTCGGCATCGCCCCGCCGGGCCCACTGCTCGGGCGCCATCGCGCCCCGGCCCGCGGCGTCGAGCCACGCCGCCAGCGCCACCCGGGCCATGCGTCCGAGCGGCACCACCCGCTCCTTGGCCCCCTTGCCGAACAGGCGGAGCAGGCCTCCGTCGAGGTCGACGTCGCCGAGCGACAATCCACACACCTCCGAGATGCGGGCACCGGTGCCGTAGAGGACCTCGAGCAGGGCCCGG
>DATDIY010000067.1:0-15836 GCA_036520815.1 Acidimicrobiales bacterium | reverse complement strand
TTCGACGCGAACGCGTCGAGCCGTGACCGGGGTCGGGCGTTGAGCACCACCGCCGCGCCACGCCGGGCGAGCGCAACGGCCGAGCCGCTCCCCCATCCGCCGGTCGCCCCGGTGACGACCGCGACCTTTCCGTCCAGACGGATCTCCGTCACGCCTGACTCCCCCCGTTCAGGCCTCCGGTCAGAGGCGCTCGATGATGGTGACGTTGGCCTGGTCATCAGTCGCACCCAGGTCGACCGGGTGAACGTGGGCCCGGCCTCCGTTGCGCTTCCCGACCGGGGAGCGAACCGCATCGACGATGTAGGCCTCGGGCATCGTTGTCGTCCCTTCGACGTCGACCGGAGCCGCTCGGTCCCGGTGGACCACGACCGTGCCACAACCACGTTCGGACCGCACACCGAGGCGTCGACACGCATCGGGCCGTCGTTTGACAGCGCTCGACCTAGGGTGAAATCCATGTCGCCCAAGGGACCCCCCAGCCTCGTCCCGCGCCACCCGACCGCGCAGCGCCTCATCGACGCCGCCGTCCGCGCCATGGATGCCGAGGGGGAGGCCGGTCTGCGCGTCGACGCCATCGTGGCGGACGCCGGCGTCACCATCCCCGTGCTGTACCACCACTTCGGGAACCGCGAGGGCCTCGTGCAGGCCGCCCATGTGGCGCGCCTGCGTCAGAGCCTCGATCAGGCCATCACCGAGCTGGAGATCGCCCTCAAGGCGGTCCACGACCGCCAGGGGTTCCTCGCCACGATCGACGTCATCCTCGACCGGGTCTTCCACCCGAACCAGGACCGGCACATCCGCGCCAACGTGCTCGGCGCCACCTACGGGCGTCCGGACCTGCAGGCCGAGGTGGCGGAGCTCCAGCGTGAGAGCTGGAACCGCGTGGCCGTCCTGTTCGCCGAGCCCCAGCGCAGGGGATGGATCCGGTCCGACCTCGATCTGCCGGTCTTCGTCGGCTGGATGTTCGGGCTGCTGCTGTCCCGCCTGCTCATGGACATCCAGGAGGGGTTCCTGGAGACCTCGGCCTGGAACGGGTACACCCGCCTGGCCATCTACACGGTGATGTGCGGGGATGCCGAGTTCCCGCCGGGACTCGCCTCGTCCTGAGCGCGGAAGGCCCGCCCGTCAGTCGACCGGGCGGGGATGGAGGTGGGCGGCGACCTCCGGGTCGGCGAAGAGGTGCGCCGGTGAGAGCTCGTCGCCGGGGGCGGCGTGGGACTCGACCAGGAGACCGCCGGGCGGACCCGACACCGAGCCGGCCTCGGCGTCGGCCGCGTCCGCTTCGCCGTCGGGTGGGACCGCCCACACCTCGGCGAGACCGCCCAGAGCGGTGAGGGTGGCGACCCCCTTGCGAAGCAGTGCGGTGTCGGTGTCCGAGCGCAGCTCCTCGTCGGCCGCGGCCAGCGAGAACTGCAGGCGACCCTCCTCGAACCCGGTCACGGCCGATCGCACCGACCCGAACGTGCCCAGTCGCGCCCACCGCAACGGCGGAACGGCGCCGTCGCCGACGTCGGGCACGTTGAGGTTCACCATGACCCGCGGCGGAGCCTCCAGGAGCCGTGCAGTGACCCGCACCGCCAGCTCGACGGCGGGCGACCACCGCCATCCGTCGGTGCCCCGCTCGCGCCCGGCCAGGCTCACCGCCAACGCCCGCAGCCCGAAGTTCTGGGCGGTGAGCGCGGCGCCGACGGTGCCGGAGTGGATGATCACGCGTCCGGTGTTGGCGCCGGCGTTGATGCCGGACACGACGGCGTCGAAGGGATCGCCGAACCCTCCGAGGACGCTGGCCAGCACGCACATGGCCGGCGGACCAGCCAATGCCCAGGCCTCGACGCCGGGGCAGTCGGGCAGCTCGGCGCGATGCACGGGGAGCCCCTGGACGAACGACTCTCCCCCGACCGAGGCCGACGTGCCGCTGGCGTCGTGGTCGGGCGCCACCACCACGACCTCGTGACCCGACCGGGCCAACCCGGCGGCGAGAGCATGGAGACCCGGCCCGTGGATCCCGTCATCGTTGGTGACGAGGAGACGAGCCATGGTCCGACCCTACCTTCGCAGGGTCGGACCACGGTGGGGGTGGGGCTCGTCAGCTGGTCTCGCCGGAGCTGTCGTCCTCGGTGTCGTCGCCCGAGCCGAACCGACCGTGGCGGCCAGGCCCGTCGCCGCGGACGGGGCCCCCGTTGTTTACCCTGTCGGTGATTCGCTCGGTGGCCTCGGCGAGCCGGGCGTCGGCCTCCTCCTGGGTGAGGTCGCCGGCGGCCACCTTCTCGTCGAGATGGGTCTTGGCCTCGGCGACAAGAGCGTCGATCACCGTTTGGGGGTCGATGCCCTTGGACTCGGCGACCTGGGCGAGGGTCTGGCCGTCGCGCAGCGCGGTGCGCAGGTCATCCTCGGACATGCCGAGGGCGGTGGCGGCGGCCTCGAGGCCCTTGCCGATCATCCCGCGGCCGTGTCCGCCGAAGGGACCGGCGGCCTTCAGGGTCTCGACGACCTTGTCGGCCTGCTCCTGGGTGAGGGTGCCGTCCTGGACCAGCGGGGCGAGGGCCTCGGCCAGGCGACTACCGGGATCCGGGGCTTCGGTCTCCGGCGTGGTGCTCGGATCGGTGGTCTCGGGCACCGTCGTGTCGGGTGCCGCTTCGGTGGTGGCGCTCTGCGCCCCCGAGAGCGTGGGAGCGGCCACGATCAGGCCAGCGGCACCTCCAGCAGCGAGTCCAGCGGTGAGGCCGATGGCGGCCATCTTCTTGTTCATGGAGTTCGTTCTCCTTCGGTGGTCGTCACATCCCGTGGGGGGACGTGGACCACCTTCGCGACCCGAGGTAAGGGAGCTTCTCCCCCGCGGGTGTGAGCACGGTAAGAGTCGGAGACGACTACGCAACGCGGTCAGAGCGCCGGAAGCTCCTGTTCGACTCCGACGAGCCGAGCGAGCGGATCGGCCACGGCGTCGAGGCGGTCCATGACCGTGCGGATCGTCCACTGGTCCGGCGCCAGGTCGGGTTCGTCGAGCTCGTCCCAGGTGATGGGGACCGACACGGGCGCTCCGGGGGCCGGGCGGGCGCTGAACGGTGCAACCAGCGTCTTGTTGATGGCGTTCTGGGTGTAGTCCAGGCGCGCCCGACCGGAGCGCTCCGACGTGTGCCACCGCCAGCTGACGAGGTCAGGGACGGTGGCGCCGACCGCCCGGCTGACCTTCTCGACCCAGTCCCGCGTCTCGGCGAAGGTGTACCGCGGAGTGACCGGCACCCAGATCTGGATGCCTCGCTTCCCGGTGACCTTGGGTGCGGCCTCGACGCCGAGGTGCTCGAGTGCGACCCGGTAGAGACGAGCCAGGACGAGGCACTCCTCGAAGCTCGTCTCTCGTCCCGGGTCGATGTCGATGAGCGCCCAGGTCGGACGGCGCGGGTCGGCCGTCGCCGAGGTCCAGGGATGCATCTCCACCCCTCCGTAGTTCGCCATCCACGCCGCCGCCGGTACGGAGTCGACCACGAAGTACCACTGGGTGTCGGCCGTCTTCGCCTCGTCGAAGTGCCACCGGGTCAGCCACGCCGGGGCGTGCGAGGGCACCTCCTTGTGCCAGAAGCCCGGCTTGTCCACGCCGTTCGGGAAGCGGTTCAGGTTGACGGCCCGGTCGAAGAGGTACGGCAGCAGGTACGGCGCGACCCGGGCGTGGTAGCGGATCAGGTCCCGCTTGGTGAGCGGCGGCTCGTCCTCGCGACCGGGGAAGAGCACCTTGTCGAGGTTGGTGAGCCGTAGCTCCCGACCCTGCACCTCCCAGGTGCCCTTGGCGCCGAGGGCGTCGAGGGCGGCCAGCTCGTCCTCGGTCGGCCCCTCCCACGTCGGGGTCTCCTCGATCGTCGACTCCTTGCGGGGCACGCTCCACCCTCGCGCGGCCGCAGGGATCAGGGCAGCGTGACGACCGCACCGCCCTCGGCCGCCGACCGGCGGACGGCGTCGAGCACCTCCATGCACCGCAACCCGTCGGTGAACGTGGCCGGGACGACGAAGGGGTGCGGATCCGGTCGATCGAGCACCATCTCCCGCAGCACGGTGGCCTGGACGATCGCCGGGTTGAGCTCGATGTGGGTGAACTCGTGGCCGGGCTCGGTGCTCGGCTCCACCTCGGCCGCGAGCGACGGTCCCGCCGGGTCGAGGGTGCGGGTACCGGCGGGGTCGGAGAAGGTGACGGTGTCACCCTGCATGGCGAGGGTGCCTCGGGGGCCGGCCACCAGGTTCACGTGGGCGCCGGGGCCCCACACCGCGGCACTGTGCTGGAGGACGCCGTCGCACCCCGAACGCATACGGAAGCGGAAGGCGGCGGTGTCCTCGGCAGTCGTGCGCGGATCCCGGCCCGAGACGACCGACAGGGCGCCGCTCACGCTCTCGAACTCGCCCAGCCACACCCGGATGGCGTCGACGAAGTGCGACACCGCGGCCCCGAGCCAACCGCCGCCCCTCGCCGGGTCGAACCACCACTCCGGCATCCGGAGGTCGAGTGGGGCGGCGAAGCCGGTGAGGCCGACGAAGGTGGCGATCCGGGGTTCGCCCACCATCCCCTCCTTGAGGGCGTGCTGGAGCGTGGCGCGCGCCGGCGCGAACCGGAACTCGTGGCCGACGAGGGCAACCACCCCGGCCTTGTGGGCTGCATCCGAGAGACGGTGGGCCTCGGCCGCGTCGGTGGTGAACGGCTCCTCGACCAGCACGTGGCGTCCGGCGGCGAGTACCTCCTCGGCCAGCTCGGCATGGGTCGTGGGCGGGGTGGCGATGATCACGATGTCCGACCCTGGGAGCGCGAGCGCTTCGGCCAGCGACGTGCAGGCCGTCTCGACGCCGACCTTGGCGGCGCGGCGCTCGGTGCGCTCCCGCTTGCGTCCCACGAGGGCAACGACGTCCATCCCCGCAGCGCGCGCCGCGGGGACGTGGACCCGGCTGCCGAACGAGCTCCCCACCACGACCACGCCTGGCATGCGCTCTCCCACGATGTCTCCTCCCCGCGGCCATCGGCCGCACGTGCTCCTCGAGCGGCCTAGCGCCGCTCGGGTGTCGTCGCGAACGCGGAGCCCTCGGCCCTTCCGTCGACCGTGACACGGCGATGGGTGAACTGCCACCGACCTTCGATCTCCGCGAACTCGTCGACGTAGCGACCCCAGTGGTCGAGCCCGTGAGCCAGGAGCACGGCGAAGTAGCACCGGCTCCTCGCCGTCGTCGCCGAGGTGACGTCGATCTGCAGCGTCGCCGTGTAGTGGCGCACGTAGCGGGGGGCGTCGCCGCTGTGGGCCGCCACGGTGTCGCGGGTGCCGGAGAACAACGCCCGGATCCCGTCGCGGCCCTCGTGGCGCGCTTCGCCGATCTCGAGCACGGCGTCGGGGGCGAACAGCTCGACCGCCTGGTCGAAGCGGCCGGTGTCGGCGTTGGCGTTGTAGCGGGCGACGAGGTCCCGCACGCTCTCCCTGGCGATCAGCTCGGCGAGGTCCATGCTCGGAACCTAGGACAACCGCCCCGGTGGAGACGGGTGAACGGACGGGTGGCGAAGCGTCAGGCCGGCCGGTAGGCCGTCTTCGGCACGGTGAGCGGCAGATCGTCGGCGCCCAGGAAGCCCGACTCGGCGGCGACGACGTAGGGGATGGCGTTCACCACGCGCATGGCGGTGGCGACCATCGCACCGGCACCCGAGGACATCTCCGCGATGCCCGCCTCGGCCACGTCGTCGACAGTGAGGCCCATCTCGCAGCGGATCCCGGGCTCGCCGTCGATCTCGATGCGGTAGGTGATCGGGAAGTCCCCGATGGGCCACTCCGGCGCCACCTTCGGGCCCATGCGGGTGACGTGCTCGACGATGATCGCCTCGTTGCCGCCGACGATGCCCACGCACTGGATGCGCACGGCGCCGCAGGTGCCGGCCGGGATGGTGCCGCAGGCCACCTCGAGGGTCTCGTCGGTGGCGGCCATCTCGAAGCGCTCGGCGATGTCGTCGAGCTCGATGCCGAGCGAGTCGGCGATGTAGCGCACGGGCCCCGCCCAGCTGGCTCGGATGGCGCCCGGCGTGGCGATGCCGGGCTCGAAGTCGAGCGGCCGACCGAAACCGAGGCCGTCCTTCATGATGAACTCGACCGGGTAGTCGTCGTAGAGCGCCATCTCGGTGGCGTACACCCGGCTCACGACACCCGACTGGGTCGCCAGCAGCACGGGCAGCTGGTCGGCGGCGAAGCCGGGCTCGATGCCGGAGGCGTAGAACGACACCCCGCCGACCTTCGCCGCCGCGCTGACCCGCGCGTGGTGGTCGGCGTCGTAGTTGGGCGGGTAGATGGCGGAGGTCGAGGTGGTCGACACCACGTTGACCCCAGCCTCGAGGATCCGGACGTAATCGGGCACGACGCCGGCCTCGCGCTCGGGGCCCATCGCGGCGTACACGACGCAGTCGGGCTGCAGAGCGAGGATGGCGTCGACGTCGTTGGTGGCCGCCAGCCCGATCGGGGTGCCGTTGGCCAGCTCACCGGCGTCGCGACCGACCTTGGCATCGGTGTACACCCACACCCCGACGAGATCGAGGTCCGGCCGTTCGTGGATCGTGTGGATCGAGATCGACCCGATCCCTCCGGTACCCCAGACCGCGACCTTCAGAGGCGTGGATCCCATCGTGTCCCCCTGGCTCCCCAACGTCGACACCGCATGTTCGCAGGGATCGTGTCCGGGCACGTCGGCCTGTCCGACTGCGCCCAGGCGTCCAACAGCACCCACCGGTACCGTCGATGCGGTGCACAACGGGGACGACGCGCTGCCGCGCGAGCTCACGGACTGGGTCGAGCAGGCCGTCGACGGGAGCATCGTCGACATCCGCCAGCAGGCGAGGTGGCGACCGACGTACTTCATCGACGTGAAGTCGCCCGGGGTCGGTGCCACGGTGCTCAAGTCGGCACGGGCACCGAAGAAGGTCATCCAGCGTTCCGCCCTGCTGTCGACGTTCAACAGCAATCGCGAGGCGCTGGTGCTCGAGTGGCTGAGCGGCCGCGACCTGACGACGCTGAAGGTGCCACCGTTCCTCGGGTTCCACGAGGAGAGCGGATCGCTGCTGATGGCCAAGCTCGAGGGCTCGGCCCAGATGCACAACGTCGACGACGACGCCCAGCTCCGTTCGATCTCCGTCGACTTCGCCGAGCAGCTCGCCGAGCTGCACCGCCTCGACATCGCCCCGCTCGTCGCGTCCACCGACCTGCGCATCCCGACCGAGGCAAAGGCCCTGGCCCTCGGAAACTTCCTCGCCTACGCCGAGGCCGATCTCGACACGGTGAGGTCCAAGCGGCCGCAGCTCACCGATCCGCTCCTCACGCTGGCGAGGGAGTGGGTGCACCGCCGCTTCCCCGACACCAGCCGGGGGGCGTGCCTCGTCCAGGGCGACTGCGGGCCCGACCAGTTCCTCTTCGTCGACGGCCAGGTCAGCGCCATCATCGACTGGGAGCTGGCTCACATCGGCGACCCGATGGTGGATCTCGGCGCCATGCGCCTCCGGGAGTGCATCTACCCGGCCGGCATGTTCCCGCTGGTGCTCGACCGCTACCGGGCTCTCGGCATGCCCGTCGACGAGCAGGCCATCCGGTACTACACGGTCGTCACCATCCTCTTCACGCTCTTCGGCACCTTCGGCGGAGCGGTGCGACTCGATCCCCGCAACGACGAGGTCATCCAGCAGCTGTGGTGGCAGGTCTCGCTACGTCGGGCGCTGTGCGAGGCCATCGCCGAGTGGGAGGGCATCGAGCTGGCCGAGCCGGTCCCGATGGAGGCCGACGGGGGCACCGAGGCACGCATGCAGGAGCTGCTGGCGGCGCGCCTCGACGAGCTGGCCCGGCGTGGCGGCGAGTGGGCCGCCCAGCTGCGCCCGACCATGGCCCTGGCCGACGCCATCGCCAACGACCGCCGCCTGGGACCGGCGCGCGACGCCGCCGATCGGGCCGACCTCGGCGCCGTCCTCGGCACCACGGTCGACGACGTCGACGACGGCAAGCGCCAGCTCGAGCAGCGCCTCCTCGCCGACGGCACCGACGGGTTCGCCGCGACGCTCCAGACGCTCTACAACCTCGCCGTCCGGGAGCAGGTGGCCTGGCTGCCGCTGTGGGGCTCGGATCGCTGGACCGAGGACGACTCGGAGGGCGACGAAGAGCTGCGTGTCGACCAGGCCGCCCTGGGCCTCACCCCCCTCGAGGGCTAGTTGCGGGGGTCCTCGTCGAAGAGCCGGTCGCAGAGGAAGGTCGGGACCGGGGTCTTCGTCGGGTCGAGCAGCACGGCGTGCTCCAGCTCGGCGACGGGCCCGATGCCCACGGCGTCGAGCGCCCGGAGCGCGGCGGGGAGGTCGTCGACCTCCAGACCGTGCCCGTGGAACCGGGGCTTGGCCGGCGGCTGGCTCCAGGGCCACTCGCCCTCGGCGCCGGGCAGGGAGTGGAGCAGCAGGACGCAGTCGCGCAGCGACACCATGGCGCCGATCCGGTCCGGTCCGGCCCCGGAGACCGACCGGAGCACCTCGGTGTCCATCAGCTCGGCGAGCCGCTCGGCGGCCGCGACCGGGTCGACCACCGCCGCGGTGAGGAACCCGTAGCGCACCGCGGGGGCCACGGGAGCCTCCGGCTTGGGGTACGGCGGCGCGAACCCGAACCGGGGGTCGTCGTCGGTCTGCATGGCCGACCACTCGAGGACCAGCCCGGCGGTGCCGGACGCGTGGGTGAAGAACACGTCGTCGCCGATCGTGACGCCCTGCTCGGTGTCGTGGCCGAGCACCCACTCCCGGGTGGCCTCGATGTCGGAGGTGCGCAGGGCCATCGAGTGCATGCCCCCCAGCTTCTCGACGAACTTGCGGACGGGTGAGACGTCGCCGAGCGGCGCCCCGATCTCCATGGAGTTGTCGCCGATCCAGATCATCCCGCCGCGCCGACCGACCTCGGGCCGGGGCATGGAGTGGTCGTGCATCACCACGGCCCCGAACAGGCGCTGCAGCGGGTCGAGCAGCTCGTCGTAGGTGGGCAGCATCGCCGTGGAGTGCCAGAGACCGTCGATCACGTTCATCCGGTCATCCTCCCGCAGGGAACAGTTGGACAACGCCCACCTAGAGTCGCCGCCGTGGCAGAACTCACGTGGGGACGCGTCGGCGTGTGGACCCGGGAGCTCGACCGGCTGCCGATGCGTGACGCACAGGCGACAGCGGCGGAGCTCGAGGAGCTCGGCTACCGGATGCTGTGGGTGCCGGAGGTCATCGGTCGCGAGCCGATCTCCAACGCCGCCCTGCTGCTGTCGGGCACCTCGGAGCTGATCGTGGGTGCCGGGGTGGCCAACATCCACGCCCGGTCGGCGACCGCCATGCAGGCGGGGTGGAAGACGTTGACCGAAGCGTTCCCCGAGCGGTTCGTGCTCGGCCTCGGGGTCGGCGTGCCGGGCATCGTCGAGGCCGTTCACCGTCAGCCCTACGGCAAGCCCTACACGGCGATGGTCGACTACCTCGACGCGTTCGAGAAGGCGCCCTATGTGGCCAAGCGGCCGACCGCGGAGCTGCAGCTGGTGCTGGCCGCCCTGCGGCCCCGCCTGATGCGGCTCTCGGCCGAACGCTCCCTCGGCGCCATGGCCTACTTCGTTCCCGTCGAGCACACGACGTGGGCCCGCGAGATCCTCGGCGCCGGTCCGACGCTCGTGATCGAGCAGGCGGTGGTGGTCGAGTCCGATCCCTCGGCGGCCCGGGAGATCGCCCGGCGCTACATGGCCACCTACCTGCAGATCCCCACCTACACCGACCACCTGCGCGACCTGGGCTGGACCGACGACGACCTGGCCGGCCCGAGCGACGCCCTCGTCGACGCCATCGTGGCCTGGGGTCCGCCCGACGCGATCGCCACCCGCGTGCAGGCGCACCTCGACGCCGGGGCCGACCACGTCGCCCTCCAGGCGGTGCCGGCCGATCCGAGAGCGGTCCCCGTCGAGGAGTGGCGGGGCCTCGCCCAGCTCGCTCAGGCGATCTGACGCCCGACGCGGGGCGATCAGCGCCGGTAGGTGACGTGCGCCAGGGCGACCAGCTCGCCCGTGGCGTCGGCCAGCTCGGCCCGGCAGCCGACGACGTCGTCGCCGGCGGCGAGCGCTGCCGCGGTGGCTGCGAACGGCGCCTGCTTGCCGGCCCGCACGATGCGCATCGTCCACGCCGCGAGGCCCAGACGATCGGTGCCGGCCGCGGCTTCGGCCGCCTCGAGGGCCGCCTGCTCGAGGGCGACCAGCATCGGCCCGTGATGGAGCACTTCCGATCCCACCCGGGTGTTGAGCTCGGGCACCACGAAGCCCCCGCCGGGTCGGGCCTCGACGGTGAAGGCGTCTCTCATCGAGGGCGTGCCCGGACCCTCCGGGAGACCGGGACCGGGGTCGGTGTAGGTGAAGCCGTCGGGCGTCGGTGCCAGCACCGACCAGTTGGCGGCTCCGATGCCGAGCACGTGGCCGGGGCGCTCGGCGTCCTCGAAGCGGCACTCGGTGAAGACCTGGGTGCGTGCCCACCGAACAACGGCGCCGAACGTGCGTAGCCGGGCCACGTCGAGGGCGGGCTCGTAGAGCTGCAGGTCGACCTCGGTGAGCCCGAGCAGGTGGACCCGGTCGACGGCGATGCCGGCGGCGTCGAGCATGGAGATGGCGAGCGCCGGCGCCGACACGGACCCGGCGGTGCACAGGTGCGACCGCAGCGCCGTCTCGCTCACCGAATGGTCGGCGTCGATCAGCTCCGCCTGGCAACCCACGTACCGGTAGCTGACCAGATCGGCCATGCTCCCGGTGAACGCGCCCTGCATGGTGGTCATGCTCGAGTCGCTCATCGCTTCCTCGCTTCCGGGCCCGGAGACGACGATGCGGCCGGACAGGCCGGCCGCATCGCTCACTCCATCAGGCTGTGTCCGTTGCGCTCAGCTGGCGATCTTGAGCACGTCGGCCAGGTTGCCGCCCATGATCTTGGCGATGTCGTCGTGCGACATGCCCTGCAGCTGGTTCACATAGGAGACCGGGTCGGCCAGGCCCTCAGGGTGCGGGTAGTCCGAGCCGAACAGCACCCGGTCGGCGCCGACGATCTCGGCCAGACCCACCGGGTCCTCCTCGTGGAACGGGTGCACCCACACGTTGCGCTTGAAGACCTCGATCGGGTCCTCCTCGAAGAGGTGCGGCTGGTGCTCGTACTCCTTGGCCAGGCTGCCGAGCAGCGGCCGCACCCAGTTGGTGCCGTTCTCGATCGGCATGACCCGAAGCGACGGGAACCGGGTGAACAGGCCGTGGCACACCGCCGACGCCATGGCATCGAAGATGCCGCGGTGCTCGTGGCGCAGCAGCTCCTCGAAGGCGCTGGGGTTGCCGAACGGCGTGAACTCCCCGCCGGGGCGGCCCTCCCACGTGTTGAGGTACTTCGACTGGCCGTCGTCGGACGAGTGCATGCCGACAGCGATGTCGGCCTCGACGACCTTCTCCCAGAACGGGTCGAACTCAGGCAGGGCGAACGACCGGACGCGGCCGTAGCCAGGGACCGGAGCCGGGCGGACGAGGATGACCTTGGCGCCACGCTCGACCACCCACTCGAGCTCCTCGATCGCCTTCTCGACGACCGGCAGCGTGATCACCGGGGTGGCGAAGATGCGGCCCTCGTAGTTGAAGGTCCAGGTCTCGTGCATCCACTGGTTGAGGGCGTGGATGACGATGTGGGTCACCTCGGGGTCGTCGGAGAGACGCTCCTCGAGCAGGCTGGCCAGGGTGGGCCACATGAGCGTCGCGTCGATGCCGAGCTCGTCGAGCAGCTTGATGCGCGGCTCGGGCGAGAAGTAGGCGTCCGGCGACCGCATCGGCTCGCCCATGATCTCCCGGCGCGTCTTGCCCTCGGGGTTGCCCTTGGCGAAGTAGTCCTCCTGGGCGCCCGGGCGGGCGACGACCTCGAAGGTGGGGTTCGGGATGTAGTCGGAGATGACGTTGCGCAGCGCGATCTTGGTGCGCCCGTTCACCTGGACGTACTTGACCAGGCCCTTCCACTGGTCCGGCAGGTACCGGGTGAAGGCGGCCTCCGGCTCGTACATGTGGTTGTCGGCATCGTTCACCGGGAAGTCCAGCGTCACGTCGGGCATGTCGTCCCCCGGGGGTCATCGGTCGTGTCAATGCCATGCCACCACGCTCGGACCCTCCACGGCAAGCTCAGCCCGGTTGTCCAACCGATCGCCGGAATGGTTGCGCAGCGGTAACGTCGGGCGCCGCCCGCGCCCTAGGAGACGACACCGTGGAGTACGACCTTCCCGACGAGATCGATGTTGCCAGTGACGGCGACCTGCGCATCGTGACGCTACGCCGACCCGAAGCCCTCAACGCCGTCAACAAGGCGCTCCACAAGGGACTCGTCTACGTGTGGGACCAGCTCGCCTACGACGTGGAGGCCCGAGCCGTGGTGCTCACCGGCGACGGCAAGGCGTTCTCGGCCGGCGGCGACATGGAGTGGTTCCTCGAGATGAACCGCGACGTCGTGGAGCGCCGCCGCTGCATGCGCGAGGCCAAGGCCATCGCCCGCAACCAGCTCGCCTGCCCCCTACCGCTCGTGGCCGCAGTGAACGGGCCCGCCATCGGCCTGGGCTGCAGCCTCGCCCTGATGTGCGACTACGTCGTGATGGCCGACTCGGCCGTCTTCGCCGACCCCCACGTCGCCGTCGGCCTCGTCGCCGGCGACGGTGGCGCCGCCATCTGGCCGCTGTTCATGAGCATCCTGCAGGCCAAGCAGTACGTCCTGCTCGGAGACCGCATCAAGCCCGACGACGCCCTTCGGCTGGGCCTGTGCAACGAGGTCGTGCCCGTCGCCGACTGCGTCACCCGGGCGACCGAGGTCGCCACCCGTCTCGCCGCGCTCCCGGCCAACGCCCTGCGCGACACCAAGCGGGCCATGAACATGCACCTCGAGCGGGCCATCGACGGGATCATGGACGTCGCCCTCAAGGCCGAGGACATCTCGTTCACGACCGACGAGGTCCGCGAGTTCGCCGAGCGCTTCCTGGGGTCATGACCTACCGGTGAGTTCGGTGTCGCGCGTCGCCTGCCGACGCCGACCGGACGGTCTGCGACATCGACGCGTCGAACATCCGACGAGGGGGACCAACATGACCGGATCCGGCATCGATGGAGACGACCTGCCCCGCCGAGCCGCGCCGGGTTCGCCCAACGTCGTGGTGATCCTCTTCGACGACCTCGGCTTCGCCCAGCTCGGCTGCTACGGATCCGAGATCGCGACGCCGGCGCTCGACGGCCTTGCCGCCGGGGGTCTGCGGTACAACCGGATCCACGTCACCGCGCTCTGCTCTCCGAGCCGGGCGGCCCTGCTCACCGGACGCAACCACCACCGAGTCGGCATGGGCTTCCTGGCCGACATGCCGCTCACCCAACCCGGCTACACCGCCCACCGGCCCCGGACGATGGGCACACTGCCCCGGATCCTCAGCCAGGCCGGCTACAGCTCCTACGCCGTGGGCAAGTGGCACCTCACCCCCGGCGGCGAGCGCAGCGACGCCGGCCCCTTCGAGGGCTGGCCGCTCGGGTGGGGGTTCGACCGCTTCTACGGCTTCCTCCAGGGCGACACCAACCACTGGACACCGAACCTGGCCCAGGACAACCACTACGTCGAACCGCCGGCCGGGCCCGAGGAGGGCTACCACCTCTCCGAGGACCTCGCCGACCGCGCCATCCGCTACGTGCAGGACCAGCACCAGGCCGTTCCCGACAAGCCGTTCTTCCTCTACCTCTCCTTTGGTGCCATGCATGCGCCCCACCACGTGGCGACCGAGTGGGTCGAGCCCTACCGGGGGCAGTTCGACGATGGATGGGAGGCCTTCCGGGAGCGCGCCTTCGCCCGCCAGTGCGCCGAGGGCATCGTCCCCGAGAGCGCGGAGCTCACCCCTCGCCCGTCGTGGGTCCCGGCGTGGCACGAGCTGGACGGCGACGCCCGGTTCCTCTTCGCCCGCATGCAGGAGACCTACGCCGGGTTCCTCTCCCACACCGACGCCCAGATCGGGCGCGTCCTCGCCCACCTGGAGGCCTCGGGCCAGCTCGACAACACCATCGTGCTGGCGATGTCCGACAACGGTGCGAGCGCCGAAGGCGGCGTGACGGGCACGGTCAACGAGCACCGCTTCTCCGGGAGGATGCCCGAGACGGTCGAACAGAACCTGCCCTACGCCGACGACTGGGGCGGGTTCCGCACCTACAGCCACTACGCGTGGGGCTGGGCCTGGGCGGGCAACACCCCGTTCCACCTCTGGAAGCGCTACACGTGGCTGGGCGGGACCCGCAGCCCCCTCATCGTGCACTGGCCCGAGCGCATCACCGACCAGGGCGCGGTGCGGGGCCAGCTCGGCCACATCGTCGACCTCCTGCCGACCGTCCTCGACGCGTGCGGCATCGAACTGCCCGATGTCGTCGACGGCTACGTCCAGGACTCCGTCGATGGTGCCTCGCTCGAACCGTCGTTCACCGACGCCGACGCCCCGAACCCGCGTCCGACCCAGTACTTCGAGATGCTCGGCTCACGCTCCATGATCCACAACGGGTGGAAGGCCACCACCAACCACGTGTCGGACGGCGTCGTCGACGAGGAACGCCTCCTCGAGGGCAGCCGAGAGTTCGAGACCGACGAGTGGCAGCTGTTCGAGCTCGACTCGGACTACTCCGAGGCCCGTGACGTGGCGGCCGAGCACCCCGACGTGCTCACCGAGCTCATCGAGCTCTGGGATGTCGAGGCCGAGCGGAACCACGTGCTGCCCATGAAGGACGCCCTCACCGCCGGCCTGAGCTCGATGCTCGATCCGCAGTACCCCAGGCACTGGCGCGCCGTGTACCGCCCCGGCGGACCGATCCGCGACGGCGCGGTGCCGCCCCTCGGTGCGGGAGGCACGATCATCGCCCGGGTCGAGGTGCCGACCGGCGACGCCGAAGGCGTCGTCTACGCGCTCGGCGACTGGAGCGGCGGGTTCGCCCTCTTCGTCCGTGACGGCCGCCCGGCCTTTGCGCTCAACGTCGGCAGCGCCGAGGTGGTCGCCCGAGCCTCCGAGCCGCTGGCCCCCGGCGCCCGCGAGCTGGCGGTTGTCCTGATACCAGCTCCCGACGGGACTGCGGTCATCCGGGTCTCGGTCGACGGGGCACCCGTCGCCGAGGCCGTCAGCGCTCTCGGTGTGCCGTTCGCGTTCCAGCACGGCGGCACCGCCCTGCGCATCGGCCACGACGCCGGCTTCCCGGTGTGCGACGACTACCGCTGCCCGTTCCCGTGGACGGGCACGATCCAGGACGTCACCGTCGACAGCGCACTCGGAGGGGGTCCGAGCATCGCCGACACCGTCCGAACCGGTCTCCACGCCGACTAGGGCTCCGGTTCGTTGGCAAGATGTTGGCCAGAGTCAGACGGGCTCACGTCCGATCGTCGATCCTGCCCGTCGGCGCGTTGGTCCGCACCGACGTGATTCCCTTCTGCGCCGCGGCCTTGGATTCGTATGCCTCGCTACTGGCGATGATCTGGCCGTTGGCCGCCCTCAGCCGGAACCGAAACTTGCCGCCGACGTCCTTGAACAGCTCGAACCTTCCCTTTGCGCCTGTCGCACTCTCCGGGGCCGGGCTCGCTCGTCCGTCAGCGGCGGCGGCGTTCCATTTCATCTCCAGCTCCAGCTCGAAAGTGGTGCCCTCGTCCGTGGTCTCGGCGGAGCACTCCTCTTCGTACTTCACCGTCGACACCGGGTTCACGGCATGACGGCCGAGGCGGAGCGCACCGGTTCCCAAACCGTCGGCCACCTCGTGGAGGCGCCGCACCGCTTCGGCAACGGACATCTGCTTCT
>DATDIY010000066.1:0-8135 GCA_036520815.1 Acidimicrobiales bacterium | reverse complement strand
GGGCTCCCTGGTGAAGGCCTTCCGCCTCGCGTCCAGGCCGACATCACCCTGACCTGGCCCACCTGGGCCCAGACGGCGTATCGCTCGTGGTACCTCGGCGAGCCGCTCGACGATCCGCCCCGCATCGACATCGAGATCGTGCTGCGAGTGCAGCGGTTGGCGTCGACCCCTGACCCTGCCGCGCTGTTCGACGCGCTACCCGAGGTCAGCCCGCCCATCGGCCACGATCGCCTCGAGCGCTCAGCACCCACCGTTGAGACGATCTACACCCACGAGCTCACCGACCCCGAGTTCGCCATCGAGGTCAGCTACGAGGGCAGCTACGAGGTGGGCGAAGAGGTGCTTGCCGACGGCGCCCAGCTCGACGACCACCTCAGCGCCATGGGCGGCTGGATCTCGTCGGTGCTCGTCCGGGTCGGCGACCTCAAGTGGGACTTCCTCCCGCCTCTCGAAGACTCCGACGACCGCTGAGGGAGCCTCAGAGGCCGTCGGGGACCGGGAGCAGGTCCGGGAAGTCCGGGTCGCGGCCTTCGGCGCGAGCAGCGATCGCCTCCATCAGGTCCGGTGACTGGAACATTCCGGTCTGCCAGGTGGCGATGTGGTCGAGTCCGTCCGCGACCGTGTGATCCCGAGCGTGCAGGAGCGACTCCTTGGTGCCCCACACGACCAAAGGGCTCTTGGTCGCGATCTCCCCGGCGATCTCGAGCACGCCGGCGACGAGGTCGTCGTGGGTGGCGAACACCTCGTTGACGAAGCCGAGCTCGGCCGCCCGGGCCGCCGTCAGCCGCCGGCCGGTGTACGCGAGCTCGCGAGCGAGACCGTCGGGGATCAGCTTCGGGAGGCGCTGGAGGGTGCCGCAGTCGGCAGTCATCCCGATGTTGGTCTCCTGCACCACGAAGAAGGCGTCGGCGCTGGCGTAGCGCATGTCAGCCGCACAGACGAGGTCGACGCCGCCACCGATGCACCCGCCCTGCACGGCCACGAGCACCGGCATCCGCGCCCGCTCGAACACCGTGAAGGCCTCCTGCAACAGCAGCAGCAGCTGGCGGAGGTAGGCGCGCGAGCGACCGATCTCGCCGTCGACGCTCATCCCCGGCATGCCCGCGGTGAAAACACCGAGATCCATACCGGCGGTGAAGTGACGCCCGGTGGACGACAGCACGATCGCCCGGACGTCGCCCTTGGAGTCGAGCTCACGAACGATCGCCGGGAGCTCGGTCCAGAGCTCGCGGTTCAGCGAGTTCAGCTCCTCGGGGCGGGAGAGGCGGACGTGGGCGACCTTGGCCGCGACGTCCACCTCGAAGCAGCGGTAGGCCATGGGCGCGACCTTAGGTCCCGTCGCCGAGCGTGACGCCCGCAGCGGGGTCGGCCGCCGCGTGGAATGGCGTCAGACACCACGGACGTCCGTCGGGGTGTCGGCGAGCATGCGCACAGCGCCCACCACGGACCGTGCGGCGCTCGTGCGAGGGCCGTCACAGCAGCGAAACCGCGACGACCCCACCCGTCCCTACGTTCGCCGGTTATGGACCGACGACGCTTCATCCGCAACATGGGACTGGCCGGGCTCGCCCTCCCCGCCAGTCAGCTGATCGCCGCCTGCGGCACCTCCGACGGCGATGCTGCCCAGGAGACCGGACCAGCGGCGACGACAGGCACCGGCACGCCGACCAAGGTGACCCTCGGGTTCATCTCACTCACCGACTGCGCTCCGTTGGTCATCGCCAAGGAGATGGGGTTCTTCGCCAACCGGGGACTCGACGTCACCCTCGAGAACGGCAAGAGCTGGCCCGGCATCCGCGACAAGCTCGCCTCGGGTGAGTTCGCCGGCGCCCACGCCCTGTTCAGCCTGCCGCTGTCGGTGGCCGCCGGGGTTTCGAAGGTGGAGATCAGCGGCGTGCCCGACATGCCGTACCGGATCGCCATGATCCTCAACAACAACGGCCAGGCCCTCACCCTCGCCAACGACCTCGCTGACGCCGGCTACGGCGACCCGAAGAAGGCGGCCGAGGTCATCCGGGCGGCAGGCGCCAAGCAGTTCGGCCAGACCTTCCCCGGCGGCACCCACGACATCTGGCTGCGGTACTGGATGGCCGCCGGCGGCCTCGACCCCAAGGCCGATGGGCTCGACCTCAAGCCCATCCCCCCGCCCGACATGTTCAACAACCTCTCCCAGGAGAACGTGCGCGGCTACTCCGTGGGCGAACCGTGGAACGCCCGGGCGGTGGGGAAGGACAAGGGCTTCACCACCATCGCCAGCCAGGACATCTGGGCCAACCATCCCGAGAAGGCACTGGTGCTCAACGCCAAGTTCACCGAGGAGAAGCCCGATGCCACCAAGGCCCTGATGGCAGCCGTCTTCGAGGCGCAGAGGTGGCTGGACGACCCGGCCAACGTGGCCGAGACCGCCCAGGTCATCGGCGTCGAGAAGTACGTGAACGCCACCCCCGCCGAGATCGAGGGCCGCCTCGCCGGCGACTACGACCTCGGGGCCGGCCTCGGCACCAAGACCTTCACCGACACCCGCATGCGCTTCTTCCGCGACGGGCTCACGCCGTTCCCCCGCAGGTCCTACGGCCTCTGGTTCCTCGCCCAGTACCAGCGACTCGGCCTGGTCGAGTCGGTCGCCGATCCGAACGCGATCGTCGACCAGATCATCCTCACCGACCTCTACACGGAGGTCGCCACCGCCGAGGGCGTGCCCGTGCCCGACGACGACATGGCGCCGTTCACCGTCACCCTCGACGGCGCCACCTTCGACCCCGCAGCACCCGAGAAGGAGGTGAGCCGCACATGAGCGTCTCCGTCCCCCCGACCACGGTGCCCGACCTGGCGCCACCGGAGATCGACCTGGTCGCCCCGCCGACGGGGCCCGCCGCACCGGGGAACCCGTTCGATCTCGGGTCCTACCAGATGCCCGAGCCGCCGGTCCTGAAGCGACCCAGCCGGCTGGCCCAGGCGGCCAGGACGGTGCTGCTCGGCGTGCTCGGCTTCGTGATCTTCGGCCTGGCCTGGGCGTGGGCCAGCGCTCGCTCCGGCGAGCTCCCCGGGCCCTTGCAGACCCTCGACACCCTGAGGACGCTGCTCGGCACGGCGTTCGAGCAGGACGGCCCGGCGGGGAAGGGCATCGGGCTGCAGCTGCTCGACTCGCTCAGTCGGGTGCTGAAGGGCTTCGCCCTCGCCACGATCGTCGGGGTGCCGGTCGGGTTCGTGATGGGCGTGCAGCCCACGCTGCGCCGAATGCTCAACCCGATCGTGCAGGTGCTGCGACCGGTGTCGCCGTTGGCGTGGTTCCCGATCTGGCTGACGATCATGGTGAAGGCCGAGCCGGCCGCCATCTGGGTGATCTTCATCTCGGCGGTGTGGCCGACGATCCTCAACACCGCGGCCGGGGCCGCCAGCGTGCCGAAGGACCACCTCGATGTCTCCAAGGTGTTCCGCTTCACCCGGCGCACCGAGCTGCGCGAGGTCGTGATCCCCCACGCGCTGCCTTCGGTCGTCACCGGCCTGCGCCTCTCGATGGGCGTGGCCTGGATGGTCATCGTGGCCGCCGAGATGCTGTCCGCCGCCTCCGGCATCGGCTTCTTCGTCTGGCAGTCCTACAACGGCCAGGGGCTCACCCACGTGATCTCGGCCGTCATCCTCATCGGTGCCACCGGCCTGGTGCTCGATCTCGCCTTCCAGGCGCTGGGCCGGCGCGTCGCCCACGAGGAGGTCCGGCCATGAGCCTGGTCGTCGAAGGAGCCTGGAAGGGCTTCGCCAACCGCAACGACACCCAGTGGGTCCTGCGAGACGTCACCATCGACGTCCAGCCCGGCCAGTTCGTGTCGCTCATCGGCCACTCGGGCTGCGGCAAGTCCACCCTCCTCAACGCCATGGGTGGGCTCAACCAGCTCGACGGTGGCCGCATCACCCTCGACGGCGTCCCGGTCACCGGTCCCAGCCCCGACCGGGCCATGGTGTTCCAGCACTACTCGCTGCTGCCTCGTCTCTCGTTGGCCCGCAACGTGGCGGTCGCCGTGCGCTCGGCTCGACGGGACTGGAAGAAGGCGAAGGTCGACGCCGCCGTCGAGCGCACCCTCACCGGTGTGGGCCTCTGGGAGCACAAGGACAAGAAGCCCCACCAGGTGTCGGGCGGCATGCAGCAGCGCTGCGCGGTGGCCCGGGCGTTCGCAGTGGAGCCCCGGGCGCTGCTGCTCGACGAACCCTTCGGTGCCCTCGACGCCCTCACTCGGGCCCGCCTCCAGGGCCGGCTCGTCGACCTGTGGACCTCCGAGAGCGACACCGAGCTGGTGGTCATGGTCACCCACGGGATCGACGAGGCGGTGCTGCTCTCCGACAAGGTCGTGGTGCTGGCCAACCCGCCGGGGCCGAGCGTCGTCGACGTCATCGACGTCGACATCTCCCGGCCCCGCGACCGGGTGCGCATCGTCGACGACCCCCACTTCCGCGACGTGCAGTCGCGCCTCATGCGGATCCTCGAGCAGGACGCCCAGCGCGACGTCCACCACACCGCGGCCTGAGGCCTCCCCCCGAAGCGGAGCTACTCGGTGACGTCGAGCAGCGACTTGAGGTCAGCCTGGGGCCGGGCCCCCAGGTGAGAGATCACCTCGCCGGCCGCGACGGCGGCCATGCGCCCCGCGGTGGCCAGCGCTCGGCCCCTCGTCCAACCGGCGAGGAACCCGGCGGCGTAGAGGTCACCGGCACCGGTCGTGTCGACGACGTCGGTCGCGACCGCCGGGACCTCGATCCTCTCGCCGTCGGCCAGCAGGACCGAACCCTGCTCCGACCGGGTCAGGCAGGCGATGGCGCAGTGCCCGCTCACCAGCTTCTCCGCCTCCGCGAAGCTCTCGACCTGGTAGAGCGAACGGATCTCGGCTTCGTTGGCGAACAGCACGTCGACCCGATTGTCGAGCAGGTCGAGGAACTCGCTGCGGTGGCGGTCGACGCAGAACGAGTCGGAGAGCGTGAACGCCACGGGAGTCCCGGCGTCGTGGGCGCTGTCCATGGCCTTGCGCAGCGCCGCCTTGGCGACGGGCTCGTCCCACAGGTAGCCCTCGCAGTACGCCACCCGGGCGGCGCCGAGGAGGTCGGCATCGATGTCGTCGGGGCCCACCAGGGCGGCGACACCGAGATAGGTGTTCATCGTCCGCTGGGCGTCGGGGGTGATGAGGATCAGGCAGCGGGCCGTCCCCCGCTCGGCCTCGGGTCCGACCGCGGGCACCGTCGTGAACTGCACGCCGGCAGCACGGATGTCGTGGCCGAAGACGACGCCGAGCTCGTCGTCGGCGACCTTTCCGATGAACGTGGCGCTCGCCCCGAAGGCGGCCACGCCGGCGGCCGTGTTGGCCGCTGACCCGCCGGAGATCTCGACGGCCGGCGGCATGTCGCCATAGATGCGCAGCGCCGCCTCGGTGTCGATGAGCTGCATCGCCCCCTTGGCCATGCCGTGGCGGGTGAGGAACGCGTCGTCGGTCTGGGCCAACACGTCGACGATGGCGTTGCCGATGCAGACGACGTCGAGAGTCCGGTCCACCGGAGGTCGGAGCACGCTCATCGGAGGCGACCCTACGCTGAACCGGTGACCGAGAGTGAACTGAGCCAGACCGAGCCCGACTTCGCAGACCCCGCCGTGGTGGACCCCTACCGCCTCCCCGCCGGCGTGTCCCCGACCCGCTACGACCTCACCCTTCTCCCCGACCTCGCCGGGGCCGCGTTCACCGGCACGGTGATCGCGACGCTCGAGGTGTCACAGCCCACGAGCGAGCTGTGCTGCAACGCCCTCGACCTCGAGATCGACGGGGCCTGGGTGATCGATTCCGACGGCGCCCGGACCGACACGGCATCGGTCGACCTCGACGCCGAGCTCGAACGGGTGACGTTCCGGTTCGCGACGCCGGTCCCTGTCGGGCGGGTCGTGCTGCACGTCGAGTTCCGCGGCGAGCTGAACGACAAGCTCCGCGGCTTCTACCGCTCGACGTTCGTCGACGACGCCGGCGACGACCAGGTGATCGCGACCACTCAGTTCGAGGCCACTGACGCACGGCGGGCGTTCCCGTGCTGGGACGAGCCCGAGCACAAGGCCGTGTTCGGGATCACCCTCGTGGTCGACCACGACCAGTTCGCGGTGTCGAACGCGGCCGAGGTCTCCCGCACCCCGTCGACCATCCATCCCGGCCACGACGTGGTCATCTTCGGCGACACCATGAAGATGTCGACCTACCTGGTGGCGTTCATCGTCGGTCCGCTCGAGGCCACCGACCCGGTCGACGTCGACGGCACCCCGCTCCGGATCGTGTACCCGCGGGGCAAGGGCCACCTCACGGGCTACGCCCTCGAGGTCGGCGCCTTCTGCCTGCGCCACTTCGCCGACTACTACGGGATCGCCTACCCCGGCGACAAGCTCGACCTGGTCGCCGTGCCCGACTTCGCCTTCGGTGCCATGGAGAACCTGGGCTGCGTCACCTTCCGGGAGATCCTCCTGCTCGTCGACCCGGCCGCCACGACCCAGTCCGAGCTGCTCAACGTCACCGACGTGATCAACCACGAGCTCGCCCACATGTGGTTCGGCGACCTGGTGACGATGAAGTGGTGGAACGGGATCTGGCTGAACGAGGCCTTCGCCACGTTCATGGAGATGCACGCCACCGACGCCTTCCGGCCCGAGTGGGAGCGATGGGTCTCCTTCGGGTTGTCGCGCACCGCCGCCTTCGACACCGACGCGCTCAGCAGCACCCGGCCCATCGAGTACCCCGTCGTGTCCCCGGCCGAGGCCGAGGGCATGTTCGACATCCTCACCTACGAGAAGGGCGCCGCCGTGGTGCGGATGCTCGAGCAGTACCTGGGCGCCGACGAGTTCCGCGAAGGCATCCGCTCCTATCTGAGAACCCATGCCTACGGCAACACCGAGACCACCGACCTCTGGGACGCCATCGAGGACGCCACCGGCGAACCAGTACGGCGCATCATGGACTCCTGGATCTTCCAGGGCGGGTTCCCGGTCATCACCGTCGAGCTGTTCGACGACGGCAGCACGGTCCGGTTCTCCCAGCAGCGCCTCGGCTACCTCGGCGACCTGGGCGAGGGTGACGCCCCGGTGCCCGCCGACGACGAGCACGGCCCGCTCTGGTCGGTACCGCTGATCTTCTCCCAGCGTTCCAGCCGCGACGGCGTGGTGACCTTCGAGAAGGTGCTCCTCGAGGGCCGGTCGATCGACGTCGACCTCGTCGAGCCGGTCGAGTGGATCCTCGCCAACACCGAGGGCACCGGCTTCTACCGGGTCCGGTACGCCCCCGACCTGCTGGCCGCCCTGGTCGCCCACGCCCACCGCGATCTCTCCGCCATCGAGCGCTACGGACTGGTCGACGACGTCTGGGCCGGCGTGCTCGCCGGGGATCTCTCCGCCCACGACTTCCTCGACGTGGCCGATGCCTTCGCCGCCGAGACCGACCTCTCGGTGTGGCAGCGCATCGTGGCCGGGCTGGGGGCCATCGACCGCCTGGTCGACGGCGAGGCCCGGGACATCCTCCAGGCCCGCATCCGGGGCCTCGTCGCTCCCGCCCTGGGACGCCTCGGCGACCAGCCCACCCAGGGCGAGTCCGATCGCGACCGGGCCCTCAGGGGAGTCCTGTTCGAGGCGCTCGGCACCCTCGGCCACGACGACGAGGCGGTGGCGCGGGCGCGGGCCCTGCTGTCGGGTGAGGAGGAGGTTTCCGACCCGGCCCTGCTGGCCGCCGCCGTCAACGTGGTCGCCGCCTCCGGATCCGCCGCCGACTTCGACGACTTCGTCGCCCGCATGAAGTCCGCCGCCAACCCGCAGGAGGAGCAGCGCTACCTCTACGCCCTCGCCGACTTCTCCGACCCCCATCTCGCCCGGCGGCTGCTCGACATGACCCTCACCGACGAGGTCCGCACCCAGAACGCAGCGCTCCTGCTGCGCCGTGCCCTGGTCAACCGCGAGCAGGGCACCGTGGCATGGGACTTCGTCACCGACCAGTGGGACACCCTCAACGGTCGCCTGCCGTCGAACTCCATCGTTCGCATGCTCGAAGGGATCCGCTCGCTGTCGATGCCCGACCTGGCGCCCCGCGTGTTCGCCTTCTTCGAGGACCACGAGGTGCCCCAGGGCGACAAGATCC
>DATDIY010000065.1:0-8310 GCA_036520815.1 Acidimicrobiales bacterium | reverse complement strand
GGATGTTCCGGTTTTGGTGACGTTCGTCCACCGGTTGGCTGGTCGCCGCCGATCGGTGGGTGGATGTTCCGGTTTTGGTGACGTTCGTCCACCGGTTGGCTGGTCGCCGCCGATCGGTGGGTGGATGTTCCGGTTTCGGTGACGTTCGTCCACCGGTCGAGGGGGTGGGTCAGGACGGGCTAACGAGCGCCTCGTCGACGGTGGCGAGCTCGTCGGCGGAGAGGTGCCAGGTCGCCGCCTCGATGTTGGCGACGAGCTGTTCGGGGGAGGTGGCCCCGGCGATCACCGACGCCACGCCGTCCTGGGAGAGCAGCCAGCCGACCGCCAGCTCCAGGATGGTGCGGCCGTTCGACTCGGCGAAGGCCGTGAGTCGCTCGACCTTGTCGAAGTTCTCCTCGGTGAGCACGCGGCTGAAGTAGCTGCCGCCGGCCAGGCGGGTGCCCTCGGGCGGCTCCACCCCGCGGCGGTACTTGCCGGTCAGCAGGCCCGACGCCAACGGGAAGTAGGGGACGATCCCCACCCCGAAGTGCCGGCAGGCGGGCACGATCTCGGTCTCGACGTCGCGGGAGAGCAGGTTCCACTCGATCTGGTTCGCCACGAAGCGCTCGAAGCCGGCCGAGCTGGCCACGTGCTCGGCATCGGCCACCTGCCAGCCGGCGAAACCTGACTCGGCGGCATAGCGAAGCTTGCCCTGGTGGACCAGGTCGTCGAGGGCGCTCAGCGTCTCCTCCACCGGTGTCTCGGGGTCGGGGCGGTGCAGGTAGAGCAGGTCGATGTGATCGGTGCCGAGCCGGCGCAGGGAGTCCTCGCAGGCCCGGATCACGTTGCCGCGCGAGCCGGCCGCCATCGTCTTCTTGAACGAGCGGGCCCCGAACTTGGTGGCGATCACCACCTCGTCCCGGCGGGAACCGAGCGCGGTTCCGAGCAGCTCTTCGGAGGCCCCTCGGCTGTAGCTCTCGGCGGTGTCGAAGAACGTCACGCCCTCATCGAGCGCCCGACCCACCACGGCCTCGACCTGATCGGCGTCCATGCTGGCGCCGAAGTTGTTGCAGCCCAGTCCGACCTCGGACACGCGCAGGCCGGATCCCCCCAGTGATCGATGCTCCATGGGCCGAACCTAGACGGACGGCCGTGGATCGTCGTCGCCGGCGTCCAAGCGGCGATCGGGGGCGGCCACTGCGACCTCGGGGTAGGAACCGGGGCATGGAGGCGACCGCCGGCACCCCCGCGACGAACCGTGACTTCAGCGACGAGCTGGAGGAGTGGTTGGAGAGCGACGGGGACAAGACCGTCGGCGGGCTGATCGACACCTTCGACGAGCGCAGCTTCGCCGTCACGATCATGTTGCTGCTCTTCGTGCCCGCCCTCCCGCTTCCGACCGCCGGGATCTCCCACATCCTCGAGTTCGCGGCCGTGCTGGTCGCCGCCCAGATGGTGCTCGGACGTCACGCCGTGTGGCTACCGGAGCGCATCCTGCGACGCGAGCTCGGCGAGATCATGACCGGGAAGGCCATCCCGTTCATGCTGCGGCGCGTCCGCTGGTTCGAGCGCTTCTCCGAGCCCCGTGGCGCGGGCCTGTTCGAGCGCACCTGGTTCCTGAGGATCCTCGGACTCGTCCTCATCGGCTGTGCCGTGGGGTCGGCGCTGGCGCCCCCGTTCTCGATGCTCGACACACTCCCGTCGCTCGGCGGTGTCGTGATCTGCCTGTCGATCGTGCTGGGCGACGTGGTCGTGCTCGGCATCGGCGGCGCCCTGGCGGCCGCCGGGATCGCGCTCATCGTCACGCTGGGGGCGGCGGCCGCCCGCTTCGTCACGGGTCTGTTCTGAGCGGCGCCCCGCTTCAGGTGCTGCGCACCATCAGCTTGGCCAGGATCTCCGGCCGGCGCGGAGCGGCGTAGGCCATCGCCCGGTTGGTGAGGAGCCGGTAGAGGGCCAGGCCGCAGGGCACGGCGATCACGGCCACCCCGATGCGTGAGACGGGTCCGGGCACGAGCACGGCGGCGATCACGAACGGCACCGCCATCACCCCCATCGCCGCCATCCCGGCCAGCACGAGCAGTCCCGACAGGCAGCCGGCGCCCGGACTCCCCGAGCCCCACGCGTTGGTGATCGTCGGGGGCACCGGGATCGGTGCCGCCACGCTGCACCAGTTGCCGATCCCGAGCTGGGGCCCGCTGAGGGCGATCGCGAACAGGGAGGCCGGGAGCACCTCGCCCCACCCGTGGCTCAGCGCCGCCAGGACCACCGCCACGATCACGATCTCGAGGACCTGGACGAGACCGACGGCGAGCGCCTTGCCGTCGAGGTCGCTGCGCAGGTCGCTCCCGGCCGCCTCGTGGACGCTCCACGCCCGACCGTCGATACCGAGCTGGTTGAAGGCCTTGCCCCCGGCGAGGGCCACCACGGCGACGCAGAGGTACACCGTGCCGTCGTGATCGATGCCGCCGTTGGTGAGGAAGCCGCCCACGAGGATGAAGGGCAACAGGATGCTCGAGATCAGGTTGATCCGGCGGCGGGGATCGCGCCAGGTGAGACGCAGCTCCCTGGCCGCGACGGCGCCGAACGCCGAGCGAGGCAGCCATCCGAGAAGGCGGCCGAAGAGCGGGTCCTCGTCCTCGTCGTCGCCTTCCGGAGTGCCCGCCCGCCGACCTCGCGGGGACGTGGCGCCACCCGACTCCGCGGTCGTGAGCACCCGGTCGAGCGACATCTGCCACCACAGCAGGAGGGCGACGAGGACGACCACCGAGCCGATCAGCATGATCAGCGCGGCACCGGGCTTGTCCTCGCCGATCGCGGTCATCGCCCGCGTCGGCCACAGCAGCGGCACCACCCCGGCCACGTCCGCGAACGAGCGCACGTCGTCGCCGTCGAGCCGCCCCGGCAGCGCGAAGCGCACGAGCTGGGGGAGCAGGACGACGAGGAACACGGCGAGGAACCGCAGGTCCCGCCCCCTCCTCGACCGAAGCGCCCCGCCGAGGAAGGTCGTGAGGGCGCGGGCGAGGGTCACGCACACGAGCACCTGGAGGACCGCGGCGGCCACGAGTGCCACGGTCGACCCGGGGCCGCCGGCGAGCCCCACGACCGCCCCGGCCATGGTGGCGGCGGTGATCGCCGCGCCGGGCCCGACCAGCGCGGCGGCGGTGAGCCCGACCATGAGCTGGCGGCGGGTGAGCGGGAGCGAGACCAGTGAGCGGGGGTCGAGGCTGGTGCCCGAACCGAATCCCACCAACGGGAAGGTCAGCCATCCGAGCACCAGCGACGCCGCGATGACCATCACGATGGCGGGCCCGTCGTCGCTGGCCCGGGACGCGGCCATGGCGATGAAGCCGCCCACGGTCGCGAACCCGGCGAAGATGGCGAGCACCACGAGGCCGAGCACCTGCGGACCCGATCCGGTGATCGAGTGGCGCAGCAGGCGCAGCCTCAGTCGGATGAAGAGCCGAGCCACTCGAAATCCTCGGTGGACGACGGTCCGGCGCCGACGAGTCGGACGAAGGCGTCCTCCAGCGTGGCGTCGCCGCCTCGCACCTGGTCGAGCGTGCCGGATGCCACCACCCGTCCCTGGTGGATCACCGCGGCCTCGTCGCACATGGCCTCGACGAGCTCCATCACGTGGCTCGACATCAGGATGGTGCCGCCGGCGCGGCGGTGCTGATCGAGCAGGGAACGGATGGCCCGGGCCGACACGGGGTCGACCGCTTCGAACGGTTCGTCGAGGAACAGCACCGACGGGCCGTGCAACAGCGCGGCGGCCAACGCCACCTTCTTGTGCATGCCATGGCTGAAGTCGACGACGAGGGTCGCGGCGTCGTTGGCGAGCCCGAGCACGTCGAGCAGCTCCTGTGCGCGCTGCCGCACCGTGTCGACCGGCATCCCGCGCAGGAGGCCGACGAACTCGAGCAGCTCGGGGGCGGTGAGGCGCCCGAACAGCTCGTCGTCCTCCAGCAGGATGCCGATGCGGCGCTTCACGGCGACGGGGTCGGGCCACACCGCCAGGCCGCCGATCAGCACCTGGCCTCCATCGGGGCGCAGTAGCCCCGTCATCATGCGGATCGAGGTGGTCTTGCCGGCGCCGTTGGGGCCGACCAGTCCGTACAGCGAGCCCTTCGGGACCCGCAGATCGACGCCGGCGACCGCCCACCGACCGTCGTACTGCTTCACCAGCCCCGTCGCCTGGACCGCGATGTCTGCCATGTCCACCTCGCTCCCGCCGCCGTTCCTACCAGCACCGCACCGCCGACGACGATCCCTCGGTCGACCGTACGGCCCGATCGACCGGACGCGGACGGGGATCCGTCGGTCGATCGTGACGGTGGTTCCATATCGGTACCCTCGGCCCCGTGGCTGAAGTGGGACCGCCGATCGGGCTGTCGGGAGCGCAAACGGAGCGGACCTGGCTCGACGAGCGTTCGTGGGTCGATCTGTGGAGCGGCTGGATGGACGGCGCCGAGCTCTTGTACGAGGAGCTCGCCGCGTCGGTGGCGTTCCAGCAGGGCCGGGTGTACCGCTACGACCACTGGGTCGACGAGCCCCGACTCGGCGCCGGCTACTCCACCGCGACCGCCCCTCACCCGATCCTGCTGGAGGCCCAGCGCACCCTGCAGCACCACTACGGGGTCCGCTTCGGTGGCGCCTCGATCGCGCTCTACCGCGACGGTCGCGACATGGTGGCGTTCCATCGCGACCGCGACATGCGCTGGCTCGACGACACGGTGATCGCCCTGCTCGTGCTCGGCCGCCGCCGGCCCTTCGCCATTCGGCCGCGCGCGAACCGCTACGACCACGAGGACCCGGCCAAGGGCGCCTCCCACCACTTCACGCCCGGCGAGGGCGACCTTCTGGTGATGGGGGGCGGCACCCAGGCCGGCTGGGAGCACAGCGTGACCCCGCAACCCGGGCTGGTCGGCGGACGGATGTCGGTGCAGTGGCGCTGGACCTCGAAGCTGGGGCGCATGGAACGGGGTGGCAGCTATCGCGCTCCCCGCCACTACGGCCGGGGCTGACGAACCCCGGCCCGGGGCCGGTCGACCGGTAACGTCGCTCACAGTGATCGTCGACTGCGCGGCGTACCAGCAGGGAGAGCGGATCGACGGCCGCCTGGACGTCGACGCCGCCGGTAAGGCCTGCCGGGCTCCCGACACGTTCGTGTGGCTGGGCCTGCGGGTGCCGTCGGCCGAGGAGCTGGGCCACGCCTTCGAGCGCTTCGGCATCGAGGAGCCCTCCGTCGAGGAGGTCCTGCAGCCCCACGAGCGACCCGTCCTCGCCGTCGAGGACGATGCCACCAGCCTCGTGCTGCGCACCGCCCACTTCAACGCCAACCTCGAGCAGGTGAAGTTGGGCGAGATGTCGGTGCTCGTCGGGCAGGACTTCGTCATCACGGTGCGCCACGGCCAGGCCAGTCCGTTGAGCGGCTTGCGCCTGCAGCTCGAGCGCGACCCCGAGTACCTCGCCCTCGGCCCGCCGGCGGTGCTGGCCGCCGTGATCGAGACCGTGGTCGACGACTACCAGCCGGCGCTCGACGGATTCGAGCGGACCGCGGTCGAGGTCGAGTCCGAGGTGTTCGGCGGCGACGTCGGCAGTCGGGCGGGCCGTCGCATCTATCGCCTGCGCCGCGAGCTGCGGGAGCTGGTCGTCGCGGTCGAGGCGTTGGAGGATCCGCTGGCCCGACTGCTGCGTCGCCAGCGCGGTCGGTGGCCGGCGGAGGTGGTCGGCACCCTGGAGGAGGCCTTCGACCAGCTCACCCGCACGATCAGCCGGGCCCGCTCGCTCTCGGATCTGCTCGCCAGCGCCCTCGACGCCAACCTGGCCCAGCTCTCGGTCCAGCAGAACGAGGACATGCGCAAGATCTCGGCGTGGGTCGCCATCGCCGCCGTGCCCACCGCGATCGCTGGCATCTACGGCATGAACTTCGAGGAGATGCCCGAGCTCCGCAGCGCGTGGGGCTACCCCCTGGTGCTCGGCGGCATGGCCCTCATCTGCCTCTTCCTGTACCGCCGCTTCCGTTCCGCCGGCTGGCTCTGAACCCGCCGGCGCCCACCGCTCGCCCGCCGGGATCCGAACCCGTGGCAGGGCCCGGCTCATCGGGTTACGTTCGACACGTGGGGGAGCGGGACGACTTCGACGTGGAGCTGTGGGAGCGCCGTCTGCGCGAGCCCTCGGTCCGGCCCGTCGACCTGGCCCGCCCCGAGCTGGTCGAGTTCGATGTGGCCGAGCCGGATTTCACCCGCGACCCGTTCGAGGAGGCCGCGGCGGCGGAGACCACGGCGGAGGTGGTCGAGTCGGGCTTCCCCACCTTCGAGCACAACCAGTGGACGGTCGAGGGTGAGATCGAGCGGTTCGGGGCGTTCGGGCGAGGTGCCACCCGGGCCGGTGGCTGGAAGCGGGTCGTGGCGATCGTCCTCGTCCTGGCTCTCGTCGCCCCGATCGTCATCGCCGGGCTGGTGAACCTCGCTCGGTTGCTCTCCTAAGCTGGAGCCGTGCCGCTCTACGAGTTCCGATGCCCGATCTGCGACGAGACCTTCGAGGTCCGGCGTCCCATGGCCGAGGCGTCCGACCCCGTGGCGTGCCCGCAGGGCCACGAAGGGTCGCGGCGGTTGCTGTCGGTGTTCGCCTCGGTCGGTGCCAGCTCGGCTCCCGCCCCGTCCGCCGCACCCGCTCCCCGGGCCGGGGGCCACGGTTGCGGCAGCGGGATGTGCGGCTGCTGAACCGGCGGCCCGATCGCCGGCGGCGCGCTCACTCCGTGTCGTCGTGCCGCTCGTAGCGCCAGTCGCTCCCGAGCATCCAGAGACGATGGCGTGGTCCGGGCGTCTGGAGGTCGGCGCTGTCGTAGGCGACGTCGTCGGCGTAGCGCGCCACCATCCCGCCCTCCACCTGGGTGAGCCGGGTGCCGTAGGTCTCGGGGGTGCGGGCGGCCACGGTGCTCAGTGCCTCAGCGGCGGTGGCGAAGCCGGCGAGGGTGTCGAGGGTGATGTAGGTGGGCGGCAGCATGTCGAGCTCCCCGGCCGCCAGCCGGTCGAGCACGTCTGACGGTCTCGGCCAACCCAGCTCGAGGATCTCGCCGCCGTCGGGTCGCTCGTCGGCCGAGCCGGTGGGCGCGGGAGCGACGAAGAACACGGTGCCGAAGCGTCGGTCGTACTCCGCCGGCGGCGTCCACAGGGAGAGGACGACCAGGGTGGCGGGATCGAGCTCGAGCCCGGTCTCCTCGGCCACCTCTCGCACCGCCGCGCGGCGACCGGCATCGACCAGCCCGGGCGTGTCGTAGCCGTCGCCGAGGTCGAGATCGTGCACGGGGGTGTGGTCGGCGGGCCAGTCCGTGTCGTCGATGCGACCGCCGGGGAACACCCAGAGCCCGGCGGCGAATCGCAGGCGCTGGTTACGCCGGGCCATGAGCACCTCGAGGCCGTCCGGGCCGTCGCGCAGGACCACCGCGGTGGCGGCGGGGACGAGCGGCGCGTGCGTCGGCTCGGTCATGCCAGCCCCAGTCGACGGAGCATGGCGGCGGGAACGCTGTGGTCGCCGGCGGCCAGGAGGGCGGCCCGCTCGACGTTCACCGTGTCGAGGTCCCGGTCGCTCCAGTCGTCCCACGGGCCGTCGGGGATCCGACCAGGGTCGCCGCCAGCGTCGCTCACCGCGTACAGATAGGCCTGCATCACCGTGATGTCGGCGGCCGATCCGACCCGACCGGTGCCCGGCACCACCACGGCGGCCTGCTCGCCGAGCTCGCCGAGCGCGTCGGCCCACGCCTCGGGATCTCCGTCGTAGGCGTTCGGGGTGACGCCGAAGCTGGCCATGGCGCCGGCCATGAGCACGCCGGCCGACGGCACCAGGACGGCCAGGTTCTGCTCCTGGTGACCCTTCACGGGCACCGCGCACACGAGCGGCGTGAGCCACGCGGCGGCGTCCACCACGTGCGACACCGGCCTGGTGGCGAACCCGAGGTCGAAGTCGTGGGCATAGCCGGGCACGAGCCGACGGTACGCCTCGACGGGAACTGGCTGTTCCAGGAGGGCGCTGGTCTGGGGCCGGCCGTAGCGGGCCGCCATCCAGAAGACGGCCGAGCCGCCGACGGAGTCGACGTGGCTCGACGTGTAGACCACCCGCCGCACCGGGACATGGAAACGGCGGTGGAGCTCGTTGTTGAGGGCCCGGGCGGCGGACGGGGCGCTGAGCGTGTCGACGAGGGTGATCCCGTCGTCCTCGACGACCACCCCGACGTTGGGTCCGGCCCCGCCGGCCCCGTCGGTGCCGAGCCACACCCGCACGCCCGGAGCGATCGGTTCGAGCTCGCCGGCATCGGTGGCGACCGGGCCC
>DATDIY010000064.1:0-8311 GCA_036520815.1 Acidimicrobiales bacterium | reverse complement strand
GAACCGGTTGCAGCCGGGGGACACGCCCTTCGAGCTCAACACCCTGGAGGCGATCCCTCCGGAGTGGACCGAGACGGTGTTCGTGGCGCCGGGAGGCGTCTCCTACTACTGACCGGGCACGGCGCGGTGGCCGACGGTCAGACCGTCGGCTTCGGCTGGTGCCGGCCGGTTCGACCCGACCGGCGCATCACCCAACCAGCGATCAGCAGCACGACGATCGATCCGAGGATGGCACCGATGATGCCGCCGAGATCGAACATGTTGTCGTCGCCGATCCCGATCGCCCGGAACACGCCCCATCCGAGGAACGCACCGACGAGCCCCAACACGAGCGACGCCAGCCACGAACGCCACCCCTCGAGGTGCTCGAAGGCGTCGTTCGGGATCACCAGCCGAGCGATCGCTCCGGCCACGATTCCGAGAATCAGTGCACCGACCATGGGTGCCTCCTGTCATTGCCGGGACGTAGAAGGCCCACGTCGCTGTCCGGCACCTCTCACTTTCCCCCTTCGCGCCGATTCGTGCACCGGTGTCGCTTTTCGGCCACCAGCCGCCAGCCGGCTCGCATGCCCCGCCCCCTCGGTGGGTAGTCCTCCACCACCGACACATTGCCGGGAACCGAGGAGACGTCATGGATCCGACCAAGCTGCTCGAGGCCGACCACCGCCAGGTCGAGGCCCTGTTTGCCCGCATCGACGACGCCGAGGGCGCCGACCGCCAGCCCCTCGTCGACGAGCTGGTCACCGCCCTGCAGGCCCACATGGCCCTGGAGGAGCAGGTGCTCTACCCGGCCATGGCGCCGGTGACCGGCGAGGAAGCCGTCGTCGAGGGCAACAAGGAGCACGAGCTCGCCCGCGAGTCGCTGCAGAACATGGTCGACCTCGCTCCCGACGAGCCCGGCTTCGGCGCTGCCCTGGAAGCCACCAAGGCCGGCATCGAGCACCACGTCGAGGAAGAGGAGAACGAGGTCTTCCCCGAGCTGCGCAAGGACGGCAAGGTGCTCGAGGAGATGGCCACGCCGTTCATGACAGCCCGCCTCGAGCTGGGGCTGCCCATGCGGGCCGACGCGCTCGCCGCCGGGTGGACCAAGGAAGAGCTGCTCTACGAGGCCAAGAGCGCCGGCGTCGACGGCGCGTCGTCCATGAAGAAGGACGAGCTGGCCGAGGCCCTGTCGGCGGTGATGTCGTCGACCTGATGTCGGAGTCGGGTCGGGGCGCTGTCGTACCCCGTCCGTACTGTTGTACCCATGGCCCACGACGGACGGCACCACCATCCCGCAGCAGGACGCTCGACCCTGACCCGGTCCCCCGAACCCACCGCCTCGCACCTCCGACTCGTGTCCTCGCGCACCCGACCTCGGCCGGCAGGCCCATCGTCGGGGGGCGGGGCCGACCCCGGCGTCGTGGGCTGGAACGCGGACCAGATCCGCCTCGAGCTCGACCAGTTCTTCGCGTCCCGGTGGGGCGCCTGTCTCGACGACGCCGCCCGCACCGGCCTGACCGCACTGCTCCTGCCCGCCGGAGCGCCAGCGGGTGACGCCACCTACAACGGCTACAGCGGCATCGCCTTCCTCAACCGCGTCCTCGACCCGGCCTCGATGCCCGACCGGGCCCACGTCGCCGTCGACGCCCTCCGCGCGGTGCCTATCGCGCTGCGGGCCTGGGTGCGCTTCAACCGCCGCGTCTCCAGCTCGGCCGACGCCATCCTCACCCTCGCCCTGCTCGAGCACATCGACGAGCTCGAACCCCGCTGGCAAGCCGCCGTCGATCTCGTCGACCTCCTCGGACAGGCACCGCTTCCCGATGCCGACGACGCCAGCTGACGACCGGACGTGGGCCTAGCGGGGGCGGAAGCGTTCGAGGTCGGCGCCGACCGCGGCGGTGACGTCGACATGCAGCTCGGCGGCGGCGGCGAACTGCGGCCAGTCGCCCACCGCCGTCATCACCTCGCGCACGATGCGCCGGTAGCCGGGCACGTCGTGGCGCGCACCCACCGCGTGGAGGTCGTCGACGGCGATCTCGTCGAAGCGTCCGTTGACCGCCATCAGGTGCTTGGAGGTCCACTGGCTGTCGGCCCGGTAGGCGTGGGTGACGTCGTAGGCGGGGGCGAGGCGCCAGGTGCCCCCCTCGGGCAGCACGAACGCCAGGTTCTTGGTGTGGTCGTCGCGGTTGACCGCCGCCACGTTGAACACCATCCGGCGGAAGGCCTGCCCGAGCGCGTCGGGCCCGAGATCGAGGGTGCGGACGCACTCGAGGTACTGGTCGTAGCTGTGCGCCCCGATCAGGTTGAAGTCGAGGTGCGCCATCGCGCACAGCGACATCAGGTGCAGGCGCGCCCCGCCCGGAGCCCGATCGAAGCGGCGGGTCATGAAGTGGCGGCGGGGCCCCTCGGCGAGCAGCCGACACGCCGACATCTCCACCCCGGCGGCGGTGGCCATCAGGTGGTAGGCGTACTCGATGCGCCCGTAGGGAGCGCTCTCGCCCAGGCCGGCGTCGTGGCCGTCGAGCCCGGTGCTGCCGCTCACGCCGTCGAGCTTGATCAGCCAGTGCTCGAAGCCCTCCGGCAGCTCCGCGTAGGCCGAGCGCACCTGCGAGGTGGTCGGGTCGTAGGCGAGCACCGCCTTGGCGCGAGCTCCGCCGGCGCTGGTGCCGACCCGCACCAGCTGGGCCAGCGCGTCGTGGGCGGCGACGTCGCTGGCGAGCTCGCCCCGCACCACGCGCCGGGCAGCGACCACCAGGTCGGCGAGGGCCACCGCGGTCGGCTCGGCTTCCACCGTCTCGCGCGCCGGTGGCCGGAACTCGAGCGCGCCCATGGCCCGGTCGGCGGCGTACGCCAGCCGGTCGAGCGGCGTGATCTGGTTGGCCGCCACCCCCTGCTCGGCCATCCAGGCGTCGACGAGGGCGTTGCCGAAGCGATCGGGCAGGGCGTCGGCCAGCATGGCGGGCAGCCCGAGGAAGGTGCCTCGCGCCAGCTCGGCGAACTCGTAGGTGCCCGCCCGCGACGGCATGTGGATCGGCGCCAGCTCCACGCCGCCGGCCACCCAGTCGGGCGCGTACTCGAAGGCGTACACCCCGGTGTCGGGGTCGAGGGCGACCGCTCCGACGCGCTCACCCCAGGCCCGCACCTCGATGGCGGTGGCGGGCGTGTAGGTCATGGTGAAGCGGTGCGGGCGACCCGGACCCGGACCCGCTGCCGGGGCCGGCGCGCGCGGGCCGTGCCCCCGGCGCTCGTCGCCTGCTCGAGCACGGCGAGCGGGGAGAACTCGGGGGCGAGGGCGAGCCGGTCGATCCAGTCGTCGGCCTCCAGCACCCGCAGCACCTTCGCCAGCGTGGTGAGGTTGGCGCCCTTGCCCGCCTCGAGATGGCTGAGGGTGGTGGTGGAGATGTTGGCCCGCTCGGCGACCTCGACCTGGCGCAGGCCCTTGTCGATGCGCCGGGCACGCAGGTGGCGGCCGATCTCGGCCTCGAGCTCCTCGACACTGCGGCGATCCGTCACCTACAGGATTCTACAGTCAGTGCCTCGGGATGTCACCACCGGCGGAGTCTCTACTCTTGATTTTCTGATAGTTATTCTGTTTTGTGTCCTTACCATGCGCTTTTCCGTATGCCATCCCGGTCTGCCCGACGGTGACGATCCCCTCCTGGAGGAATCTTCCGGATCTGGGGTTGCGCGCGGGTGTTCGCTCAGGCATACTGGTGTTCTTCCCCCTCGATGCCGCCCCGCCTCTCTGTCTGAGCGTGTGGGTGAGGCGTCCTTCGTGTCGTTCGGTTCCTGGTGAGGTCCGGTCGTGTCCGTCGGGGAAGCACTCACAACTGATCTGCCCGCCGCTGCGCAGCGTGCGCCTGGCATCGTCGACGTGCGAACCGTGGCCGAGTCGCTGCAGGCGCTGATGGGCCGGTTCGATCCGGCCGTGGTCACGGCAAGCGACGCGATGGTGCTGGTCGCGGTCTTCGACGAGATCGAGCGGATGGGCGGTGCTGGCAAGGCCCTGTCGGCCAAGCGGGTCTCGGAGGCGCCAAGGCTGGTGAAGCAGAAGGGGTTCAAGGACCCGGCGGAGTTCCTGGCCAGCACGACCGGCACCACCACCGGCGACGCCATGGGCATGCTGGCGGTCGCCGACGCCATCGACGGGCTCGACGCCACCACCGACGCGTTCAAGAACGGCGAGCTGTCACCCCGCAAGACAAGGGCGGTTGCCGCTGCGGCGCGAGCGAACCCCGACGCCGAGGACGAGATGTTGAAGCTGGCCCGCACCGGGTCGCTCAAAGACGTCGAGGCGCGATCACGCCAGGTCCGCAAGGACGCCGCCACCGAGACCGAGGAACAGCGAGCCGCCAAGGCGCGCCGGCGTCGAACGCTGCGCGAGTGGATCGATCCCGACACCGGGGACGGATGCGGCCAGTGGCGCCTGCCACCTGCCGAGCACGCACGGGTCATGGCCGCGCTCAAAGAACGCGGCCACGTGTTCTTCGAGACCGCCCGCCGTGCCGGCCGCCACGAGGACCAGAGCGCCTACCTCGCCGATGCCCTCGTCGATCTCACCACCAACACCTCCGACACGGATGCCTCCGGCGGCAATGCCGGGGTGTCCAGGAACCATCGCAACACCAAGATCCTGATCCGAGTCGACAGCCCCGCTCTCGAACGCGGCCACACCGAAGCGGGCGAGCGTTGCGAGATCACCGGCGTCGGACCCGTCCCCGTCACCGAGGTCCAACAACTCCTTCTCCGCGACGACACGTTCACAGCCGTCGTCGCCACCGACGCCTCCGACCACACCCGTGTCGGGGCGGTCGCCCACCTCGGCCACCGCCCCCTCGGGCCGGACGAGCTCACCGCCTCGGCCTTCCTCGCGGCTGTGACCGCGTGCGGTGTCGATGTCGCGACGCTCGTGCACCCCCACCGGCAACCCCTCGCCGCCCAGCACAGCGCCCTCGAGTGGATCTCCGGCGGGCGCTGCCAGACCCGAGGCTGCACCTCGGGCACCGGCCGCCTCGAGATCGACCACGAACCCCCCTGGGAACAGACCCAGCACACCGTGCTCGACGAGCTCAGCTACGCCTGCGGCCACTGCCACGACCTCAAGACCCACCGCGGCTTCGGCTTCGGACCCCTCGGACCCGACGGCAAACGCGACCTCATCCCGCCCCGACCACCCTGACCAGCGGATTTTCGACCACGGAGGGGGTTCTCGTACCCACGGCACTCGGTCGTGGCGCGCGTTACGCGGCGCTCCGAGGCCGTCCGTGCGCTCCCTGTGGTCCCCCTTCGAAGGGTCGATGCAGAGCAACCTGGATGCGGCTAAGCAGGACGTGGAACGACGGTCTCGCTCCGCTTTCCCCTCCTGCGCAGAAGGACCCTGATGGCCGAACGGCGACTGCGCCTCCGCTATACGAGCAGCTGCTCCGAATGCTCGACGATGCTGAGCTTCGGCGCGCTCGCGTGGTACCACCGCACGTCCAAGACGTGGCGCTGCTCGGCCTGCCACGACGGGATCGAGCCGATCGACTCGACCGACCCGGGCCGAGACCTCGCCAACATCCGCACGCTCCGTCGTCGTCGGTCCGGAGCCTCCGCCGAGCAGCCATCCGTACCGGAGCCGACCCCGGCTCCGTCGACACCCCAGTCGTCACCCGCCGAGGCGCCGACCCTGGCTCCGGGGCCGGCACCGTCATTAGCCAACCAAGCATCGCCCCTTCCTCGGCGCGTCCCCCAGGCCACCGCCGTGGCGCCGACGCCCACGACCCCCACCTCGGCGACCCCCACCTCGACGACGGCCCCGGCACCACCGCCGCTGCCCCGGCGGGTGCCGCTCGCCCAGCGCGTCCCGAAACCCACTCCTCCGACGGACGCAGCTCCCGAACGCTGAGGCGGTCCGACGGCGGGTCGGTTCAGCCGGGCGGCGGCTGGAGGGTGACGGTGGCGAGAGCGAGGATCTGGTCGTCGGCGCCGTGGTCGAGGATCTCGATCGTCACCACGCTGTGATCGGCGGCGTCGCGTGACACCACGCCGCGGGTGCGGGCCGGACCGACCTTCACCTGCGACAGGTACTGGAGCTGCACGTCGGTGGCCACCAGCCCGGGCCGCATCACCTCGGCGGCCCGCTCCACCATCACCGCCAGCGCCCCGCCGTTGATCGTGCCGATGCTGTTGGTGATGTAGGGGACCCGCTCCAGCTCGGTCACGCCCCCGGGCGCATCGATCACCTGCAACCCGATCCGCTCCCAGACCGTGCCCCCGACCGGCGGGTCACCGGCTGGCCGCTGGACCTTCCCGATCGAGTTCTTCGGGTCATAGCCCTCGGCGAACGCACCCCCGGCAGTCCCGGGCAGCCGGGCGAAGGTCAACAGCCCCCGCGCCGCGAGCGTCGGGTCGCCGGGTCGTCCAGCGCCGGGACGGGACGCCTCGGGCCGACCGGGGGCGGGAGCATCGTCGCCCTGGGCACCGAAGGCGCCGAGCAACTCGGTCGTGTCGTCGAAACCGTGGCCGTCCCAGATCTCGGCCTCCACCACGACCACCTTCTTGCCCACCCGCACCAGCGACACGTCGACCACGATCGGACCCTCGACCAACCACCCCGTGGCGTGCAGCGAGAGGCTCTGGGTCGCGGTCCAGTCCGGCCGGCAGGCGGCGAGGGTCGGGGTCGAGGCGATCACGTCGAAGAAGGTGGCCAGCACCCCGACCGACGCCGACCCGGCGGCCGAGCGCACCGCATCGGTCAACGGCGCCCACAGCAGCCCCCGCTCGAGGGTCACCAACATGGTGGCGATGTCGAGGTCCCCGACGAAGTGGCTGCCTTCCCCCGGCATCGGGGACACGATCTCCTCCAGCGACTCACTCACGCCGGGCATCGTCGCACCCGCCCCGGACCGCTCGCCAAGTGGACACGCCCGAGAGGGCCGTCCGACGCGCGGAGAGCGGTCGTTCCCGACGGCGACGGGAAGGATCCCCAGGGCGGCCGTCACGGAGGGTGCCGCTCTGCCAGTTCAGCGCCCTGACCAGGGTCGATGCCCCGCTGGGTCGTACGACCTCTTCGACGGCGAAGCGCTCAAGGTCGCCGTCACCGAGGTCGACCATCTGGTCCGTGAGTGAACGGCGGGTGCGACTCCTCTACAAGACCGACTGCTGGCAGTGCGACGATCCGATCGACGCCGGGATGACCACGTGGTGGGACGACGACCGTCGCCACGCCACCTGCCTCGGCTGCTTCCCCGAGCGCGACGGCCTCCCCGACGGCGAGGGCATGGCTCCGCTGGTCCGCACCATCGACCTGCGGACGCTGCGGCGCCTCGAGATCGTCCGGGCCCACCACCGGTCCCACACCCTCCGACCGAACCGACGCCCCGAGCGGCGTCCGGTGCCGGTCCCCCGAACCGGCTCCTGACCCAGGAGCCTTCCTACGCGGCAGCGGCCGAGAGACGCTCGACGACCTCGACCCCTGCCCGTCCATCGCAGCAGCACCCGTGAGCCGGGGACGCCACCGTCCTCGGCTCCGGTCACGGCCTAGTCGAGCGGCGTCGTCACCCCGACCAGCCTCGGAGGTGCGGACAGGACCCGCACCAGGCGGCGGACGTAGGCGATGCCGAGCCCCGCCGCGACCGCACCGGCCGCGAATCCGACGACGAGCACCAGGTACGCCGCCCGCTGCTGGGCGCGATCCGCGCTGCCGGCCACGGCCAAGGTGACCTGGTCAGAACCCGACAGCGACTCCGGCTGGAGGACGGTGGCTCCGACGACCGATCCGACCGAGAGCGCCACCACCGCGAACCACCACCAACCGAGGCGGCTGCACCGCGGGCCCCGCCACGAGTCACCCTCCAGGCGCCCCGCTCGTGAGGCGGCCGCCACCTGTCGCGGCTCGTCGAGGACGAGCCAGGGAACGTGGAGCGTGAGCCCGGGGATGAGCCAGAGCCAGCCCGCCCATGAGGCACTCCACCGCAGGCCTTCGGGGTCCAGTGCCGCAAGCGTGCGGTGCGCACGCCGAGTCAACAGGCTCAGGAGCACCAGCAGGGCCACGATCAGGGCTCCGCCCACCACGAGAACCGCGGCGACGTTGTCGTCGGCGGACATCCACGAGGAGTGGGCGTCGAGCGGGTGGTCCCGATCGAACACGACCTGCTGGCGGGCCACCAGCGCCGAGCCCACGCCGGCGAGGCTCACGAGCACCAGGGCCAGGAGCACCCCCTGGACGCCGCGGCCCAGGCCCCGAATCGGGTGGGCCGGATGCGGCGCTGCCGGATGCGGCGGGTTCGCCGGCCTCGCGGGGGCGGCGCCGAGCGGAGGAGGAGGAGGAGGAGAAGAAGAAGTAGAA
>DATDIY010000063.1:0-6656 GCA_036520815.1 Acidimicrobiales bacterium | reverse complement strand
ACGCGACGTCGCCGCGCGCGCCCGTCTCGTCCACGAGGCCTTGGTGCGGCACCATCACGATGTCGAGGCCCGTCACGTCGACGGTGCGCTCGAGCAGGCGCGCTGCGCAACTGAGGAACGACGGCCGGTTCAGAAGTCCCGTGTGCGAGGCGAACGTCACCGCGACCATGGGTGCGGGCAGGTCATCGACAGCGTCGCCGTCGAGGAAGGTCGCGTCGTCGACGGTGAGCGCGAGTCGCCCGTCGAGCACTCCGAGGGCCCGTGCCACCTCGAACGAGGCGGCCTCGCGAACGGCGACGAGCCGTGCCGAGGTGACGGTGCGGCCGACGAGCTCGCCGTGGCGGCGGGTCAGGGTCGGCCCGATCGTCTGGCCGGACACCACCAGGAGGCGGCTGAGTGCGGCGGCGACCCCAGTGAGCGCCGCTCGCTCGTACACGTGCTCGGGCCACGAGGAGTTCAGGTTCCCTCCTCCAGTGACCAGGACGGCGTCCGCGGCCGCGACTGCCTGGATGATCTTCCAGGCCGGATCGTCGCTGTCCAGCGCGCCGGAATCTCCGCCGGCGCCGTCGAGGATCGCCCGTAGGCGGGCGTCGCGGGCCCTGTCCACCGCGGGAACCACGTCGGCGAACCCGAACCGCGGGACCGCATCCCACCCGTATCGAGCGCGGGTGTCCACCGGGTTGCCGCTCACGGCGGTCACGGTGAGATCCGTCCGCGCCGCGAGCTCCCGGACGGCGGCCTCCGCCATCGCCTCGTCGCCGGCGTGGTAGCCGGTGGGGTCGCCGAGATCCCCCATCAGCACGATCTTGATCACGATGCGTTCCTCGAGGGAGCCGGTGTGTCCAGCTCCGGGGACCAGGTCCGGGGCGACGCGCTCGGTGCCGGGTGGTGCATTGGGGGCCAGCCAGGAGAGCGGGTGACGAGAATCGAACTCGCGTTCTCAGCTTGGGAAGCTGATGTTCTGCCGCTGAACTACACCCGCGAGGCCCGCACGAGGCGGGACGCGGGTCCGACTCTAGCGACCGGTCCGTCCTGCGTCCCAGCCGTCAACGAGCCCGCGTCAGAGCGTGTGGTCGGTCGATTGTCGCTCGCGCGCCAACTTGACGAGACCGGCCACCGGCGCCGCCAGGGGTTCGTCGCGGTGGAGTACGGCGATCGCCACCGACATCGGCGGGTCGAGCGAGACCACGTGGGCGCCGAGCTCGGCCGCCGCCTCGGCCTGGTGTCGATACCAGAGGCAGCAACCGAGACCCGCCAGCACCGCGGGGATCCAGGTCGATCGTTCGTCGCTCTCGAAGGCGATGCGCGGTTCCAGCTTTCGCTCGGCGAGCGATCCGTCGAAGGCTGATCGCCGAGCGGTCCCGGTCGGAGTCGACACGAGAGGGAGATCGCCCAACCGTGCGAATGGCAGCGGATCGGGCAGGTCCGACCCCGGCGGGGCGATCAGCACGACCTCCCGACGCTCGTACACGACCTGTGCGAGGTCACCTGTGGAGTGCACGTCGGAGATCCCCGCGTCGGCCCGGCGATCGGCCACGGCATCGCTGACACCCTGGTCGCTGTCACAGCGGAGGAAGCGGACCGGATGCTGCGGGAAGCGGTCCCAGAAGTCGAGGATGAGCCCCGAGCCGAGGTCGCTCTGGATCGTCGCCGTCGCCGCCACGGTGAGCACGGTCTGACCGGTCACGCGGTGGCCGTAGTCCTCGATGGCGGCGAGGTCGGCGAGGGCTCGTCGCGCCAGGGCGACCACCTCCACGCCGTGGTCGGTGATCTCGACGCGACGACCGGCGCGCCGGAACAAGGTCACGCAGAGCTCCTGCTCGAGCGCCCGGATGGCCCGGGTGAGGGCGGGCTGTCCGACCGAGCAGGCGTCGGCGGCTCGGGTCATCGTCCCGAGCTCGGCGGTGGCGACGACGTAGCGCAGCTGCTGCGCGTTCACCAGCGAAGCATAGGTCCCAATACATGTGGGGGAGGCATGAATGGGCGCCGAAACGGCTTTGGACGCCGAGCCGGTTTCGGATCGACACTGCCGGGCATGCATCGACGCATGACCGTCCTCCGCCCTGTCCTCGCCGTGCTACTGGCGGGCTCGCTCCTCGCAGCGTGCAGCTCCGACGGGGACGACGCGTCGCCGCCCGGTGCCGACGTCGAGGCGACCACGACCGTTCCCGCCGCGCCCCTGAAGATCCTGTACTCGAACGACGACGGCATCACCAACCCGGCCATCGACGTGCTGCTCGGCATGCTCCTCGACGAGCCCGGTGTCGAGGTCACGGTCGTCGCCCCGGCCGAGAACAAGAGCGGCAGCTCGGACACGACGACGCCGGGTGGCGCCACCTACCAGGCGGCGACCACGCCCGCGGGGGTGGAGGGCTACGCCGTCAACGGCTTCCCCGCCGATTCCCTGGCGGTGGGGCTCGACGAGTTGGACCTGGATCCCGACCTCGTCGTCTCCGGCATCAATCCCGGGCAGAACGTCGGGCCGTTCGCCTCCCTCTCGGGGACCGTGGGGGTGGGCCGGACCGCGATCCGTCGGGGCATCCCGGCGTTGGCCGTGAGCGCCGCCATCGAGTTCGACCAGGCCCAGTTCGCCTACGGCGCGCAGCTCGCCATGGAGTGGATCCGAGCGAACCGCGATGCCCTGGTCGACGGGTCAGCCCAGATCGACACGGTGACCAGCTTCAACATCCCCAACTGTGCGCCCGCCCAGATGGGCGCCCTGCAGACGGTCCCGTTGGCAACGGTGGTGCCCGAAGGGGTCAACCCCTTCGAGTCGAGCTGCGACAAGAGCAACCCGAACCCAGGTGATGACGTGATCGCCATCTCCGTCGGCTTCCCGGCGGTCACGCAGGTGCCGCCCGACCTCTGATCGCGGGCGTCGAGAGTTTCGAGACGCGAGCGTTGCAGAAGTCGGGGTGCGCTGGTTGACTCGACCCTGATCCGGATGCGGAAGCAGGGAGAGCGCCATGGGAACGCACGCGCAGCACATCCAGGAGAAGGCCTTCGAGCGGCGGTGGCTCATCCTCGTCGTGCTCTGCGTCAGCCTCCTGGTGATCGTGCTCGACAACTCGATCCTCAACGTGGCGCTGCCGAGCATCCAGCAGGATCTGGGCGCGTCCTCCACCGATCTGCAGTGGATGGTCGACAGCTACACGCTCGTGTTCGCCGGCCTCCTCCTCACCGCCGGCAGCCTCGGTGACCGCTACGGCCGTCGCGGTGCCCTGCAGTGGGGGTTCGTCATCTTCGGCCTCGGCTCGGCCATCTCTGCGCTCGCCACCAGCTCGGGGCAGCTGATCGCCACCCGAGCGTTCATGGGCATCGGCGGCGCGCTGATCATGCCGGCCACCCTCTCGATCATCACCAACCTGTTCCCGGCCGAGGAGCGGGGCAAGGCCATCGGCGCCTGGGCCGGTGTGGCGGGGCTCGGGGCCGCCCTCGGGCCGCTCACCGGCGGCTTCCTCATCGAGCACTTCTACTGGGGCTCGATCTTCCTGGTGAACGTCCCCATCGTGATCTTCGGTCTGCTCGCCGGGTTCTTCGTGATCCCGACATCGAAGGATCCGCACGCCACCCGGCTCGACCCACTCGGCGCGGTGCTGTCGATCGTCGGTCTCACCGTGCTGCTGTACGCAATCATCGAAGCGCCGAGCAAGGGCTGGGGCAGCGCCGAGACCCTGGGGCTGGGCGCCGTGGGCGTCGTGCTGCTCCTCGCCTTCGTGCTGTGGGAGCGCCACACCGACCACCCGATGCTCGAGACCGACTTCTTCAAGAAGCCCCGCTTCACCGCGGCCAGCATCTCGATCACGCTCATCTTCTTCTCGATGTTCGGGTCGTTCTTCCTGCTGACCCAGTACTTCCAGTACGTGCTCGGATACTCGCCCCTCGAGACGGGCGTCCGCTTCCTGCCCCTCGCGTTCGCGATCATGGTGTTCGCGCCGTTGAGCTCCAAGTTCGTCAATCGTTTCGGCACGAAGCTGGTGGTCGCCTCGGGCCTCGGGCTCGCCACCCTCGGGTTGTTGTCGATGATCGGCCTGCAGACCGACAGCTCGTACGGGTCCGTCGTCTGGCGCCTCGTGCTGGTCGCCGCCGGGATGGGTCTCACCATGGCTCCCGCCACCGACTCGGTGATGGGGTCGCTCCCGCTGGCCAAGGCCGGGGTCGGTTCCGCGGTGAACGACACGACCCGCCAGGTCGGTGGGGCCCTCGGTGTGGCTGTGCTCGGCTCGGTGCTGGTCTCCACCTACGGGCACAAGATCACGGAGTTCTTCTCCGGATCCGGCGCCCCCGAGCAGATCGTCGAGGCCACCAAGAGCACCATCGGTGCCGTGCCCCAGGTGGTCGACCAGCTGAACGGAGCCGGCCTCTCGGACACCGCCGCCCAGCTGCAGTCGGTGGCCAACGCGGCCTTCGTGGACGCCATCCACTGGGGCGTCACGGTCGCGGCCGTCGGCACCGCAATCGGCATGCTGGTGGCGCTGTTCTTCCTGCCCGCCCGCGCCGCGGCCGCCGACGCCAGCGCCCAGGAGCACGAGTACGCCGACGAACATCGCGGCGAGTTCCCGACCGACGGGGTGACCGGGCCGACGGTGGCGCCGGCCCCGGAGCGACCGTGACCGAGACGGCGCAGGGGACCCCCTGCTCGGTGCTCGGGCGGCCGCGGAACCCGGAGGTCGACCGGGCCATCGCCGCCGCCACCCTCGAGTTGCTGGCCGAGCACGGCTTCGCCGGCGTCACGGTGGAGGCCGTGGCCGCAGTGGCGGGGGTCGCCAAGTCAACGGTCTACCGGCGCTACCCCTCCCGGTTGGAGCTCCTCATCGGGGTGATCCGCCACGAGCTCGCCGAGCCCAAGGGAGAGGTCGACTCGGGAACGGTCGTCGGCGACCTCGCCCTCCTCGGGCGCCGGCTGGTCGTCGGGCTCACCCAGACGTCGTTCGGCCGGGCCCTGCCGGCCATCTTGAGCGCGACCGCGGCGCACCCCGAGCTGCACGAGGTGCGCCTCGAGTTCGTGTCGAGCCGGCGGGCTCCGGCCGTGGCGGCGGTCCGACGGGCGATCGACCGCGGTGAGCTGAGGGCCGACGCCGATCCCGAGCAGGTGGTCGACGTGTTGTCGGGCCCGGTGTTCTACCGCGTGTTCGTGAAGGGTGAAACGGTCGACGAGGCGTGGATCGACGCCCACGCGGAGTCGGTCGTGCGGGCCTTCGCCCCTCAGGACAGCGGCACCTGAGCGCGGAGTAGCCTGCCCGCCGTGATCCTCTCTGACCGCACCATCCGTGAGGAGCTGGCCGCCGGCCGCATCGTGATCGACCCGCTCGGCGAGGGCTGCATCCAGCCGTCGTCGGTCGACCTGCACATCGATCGGTACTTCCGGGTGTTCCGGAACCACACGATGGGCCACATCGACGTCAAGCAGAACCTCGAGGACCTGACCGAGCTGGTCGAGATCGGTGTGGAGGACACGTTCATCCTGCACCCGGGCGAGTTCGTGCTCGGTTCGACCAGCGAGCGCGTCGCTCTCCCCGACGACCTCGTCGCCCGGCTCGAGGGCAAGTCGAGCCTCGGCCGCCTCGGGCTGTTGATCCACTCCACCGCCGGGTTCGTCGACGCCGGATGGGACGGCCAGCTCACCCTCGAGCTGTCGAACGTGGCCAACCTGCCGATCACGCTCTACCCGGAGATGAAGATCGGCCAGATCTCCTTCATCCGGATGACGACGCCGGCCGAGAACCCCTACGGCTCGAGCGCCGTCGGTTCGAAGTACCAGGGCCAGGTCGGGCCGCGCCCGAGCCGCTACTGGGAGAACTTCCGGTAGGCCGACGATGCGTCGTTCCCTCGCCCTCCTCGCCGTCGTGGCCCTGGCTCTCCTCAGCCTCTGGTCGATCGCCTCGGCCCGGGCGCTGTCGGGCACCCACCTCGAGACGGTGACGGACGCGACCCCCGAGGACTGGATGGCGACGCAGGTGGACGACCCCGGGGAGAGCGACGCAGCGGTCACCGGTGCCTCGTACTCGATGCTGGCGGCGACGCCACTGCTCGTGAAGCGGGCGCCGGTGTGGGCCCGCTCGATGTTCCTCGCCCTGCTGGTGGTGGCGGTCGCGCTCGTTCGACGGCCGGTGTCGCGGATCGAGTGGTCGTGGTCGGGATGGCGACCGCACCTGTTGTCGCGCCTCGAGGGCGCGCCGCACCGGGGTCCCCCATCGGGGGCGCTCCCGGCTCTCCGCAGCTGAGCCGCCCTCAGGGAATCGACCTCCGCGCGCCGTGAACGGCGCGCCACCGCGCCGTCGTGTCGCGGTGACGTCGGGATCGTGGCGGCAATCGTGGCGAGCCGGGTCGTGGGACCCCCGTTCGAACGCGCCCTCTGGAGTGACCCGTGGACAACGCACCCCTGCTCGATTCGAGAACCACCCCGACCTCTCCCCGGCTCCTGCGAGCCATGCTCGCCGGCCACCCGGCGACCGATGGTGTCGAAGTGATCATCTGGCCCGACGACGCCGAGCGTCGCGCCGCCCTCGTCGAGGGAACCCCGACCCTGCTGCTCGTCCCACCCGACGTCGACGCGCCCGTCTGTGGCTTCGTCGAGGAGTGGGTGCGACTCCCCGCTCCCATGGACGACGCCTACGCTCGCCTGGAGATGCTCCGCATCCGGGTCTCGTGCACGT
>DATDIY010000062.1:0-19506 GCA_036520815.1 Acidimicrobiales bacterium | reverse complement strand
GTCCCCTTCTGACCCTCCAGACCCGAAGGTGGCTCAGAGCGTTTCGGGATCCGAAACGATTCGAGCCACCCTTGGGTGGAATGTTCAGGCGGAGGCGCGCTTCTCGCGATCGGCGGCCAGGGCGGCGGCGAGGGACTCGTCGCTGATGGCCAGCATCTCCACCACCAGCAGGGCGGCGTTCATGGAGCCGTCGATGGCGACGGTCGCCACAGGGATGCCCTTCGGCATCTGCACCGTGGAGTACAGGGCGTCGATGCCGTTGATCGCTCCGCCCGAGAGGGGCACTCCGACGACGGGGAGGGTCGTGTGGGCGGCGACGACGCCGGCGAGGTGGGCGGCCATGCCGGCCCCGCAGATGAACGCGACGTAGCCCTCTTCGCGGGCCGAGGTGGCCAACGCCGTGACCTGGGCGGGATTGCGGTGGGCCGACAGCACCCGCACGTCGGCCTCGATCCCGAAAGCCTCCAGGGTGTCGACCCCGGGCTGCATCTTGTCCCGGTCGTTGGGCGAGCCCATGAGCACGGCGACCTTCATCGGTTTCCTCCGTTGGTGAGGTCGGCCACGGCGGCCGACGCGATGTCGTTGCGATGGTGCATACCCGGCCAACGCACGTGGCCGACCGCGGTGTAGGCCCGACTACGGGCGACGGCGAGGTCGGGGCCCTGGCCGGTGACGGCGAGCACCCGACCGCCGGCGGTGACGAGTGCTCCGTCGGGCCCGGCGCCGACACCGGCACAGAACACGCTCACGCCCTCCACCGCCCGGGCGGCGTCGAGGCCCTCGATCGGGTCGCCCAGGCGGAGATCGCGCGGGTAGCCCTCCGAGGCGCACACCACCGTGACGGCGGCGCCGTCGTCGTAGGTCGGATCGGCACCGAGCGAGCCCGCTGCGGCACCGGCCAGCAGCTCGCCGAGGTCGCTCGTGAGGCGGGGCAGGACGACCTGGGTCTCCGGATCGCCGAACCGGACGTTGTACTCGAGCATCTTCGGGCCCGCGGGCGTGAGCATCAGGCCGCCGAACAGGACACCCCGGTAGTCGATCCCGCGGTCGCGCAGGGCGGCGAGAGTCGGAGCGACCGCTTCCTCCATCACCGTGGCGATCACGTCGTCGCCGGCGATCGGCACCGGCGAGTAGGCCCCCATGCCGCCGGTGTTGGGGCCGGCGTCGCCGTCACCCACGCGCTTGAAGTCCTGGGCGGGGGCGAGGGCCACCGCCCGCTGCCCGTCGCAGACGGCGAAGATCGACAGCTCGGGCCCGGTCAGGCCCTCCTCGATCACCAGCGTGCGCCCGGCGTCACCGAAGGCCGCGCCCGACAGGTAGTCGGTGACCGCGGCCCGGGCCTCGTCGATCGAGGTCGTGACCAGCACGCCCTTGCCCGCGGCCAGCCCGTCGGTCTTCACCACGTAGAGGCCGTCGAGGCTGTCGAGGAAGGCGAAGGCGGCGTCCGCCTCGGTGAAGGTGCCGTGGCGTGCCGTCGGCACCCCGGCCGACACGAGGACCTCTTTCATCCAGGCCTTCGACCCCTCGAGGCGGGCGCCGTCGACGCCGGGCCCGAACACGAGGCGTCCGGCGGCACGGAGCTCGTCGGCCAGGCCGGCCACGAGCGGCGCCTCGGGCCCGATCACGTAGAGGTCGGCGTCGATCGCCGTCGGCGGAGTGTCGACCGAGCCGGGGATCCCGGGGTTGCCGGGGGTCACCACGACCTCGTGATGGCGCCCGAGAACCGAGGCGAGGGCGTGCTCGCGTCCACCCGAGCCGACCACGCAGACCTTCATCCGTCCTCCTGTCGCGGCGGGGCGTGCCGTCTCAAACGTCGTCGAAGTGCAGGAACTGGTCCCGACCCGGGCCGACGCCCACCAGGCTGATCGGCACGCCGACCTGCTCGCCGAGGAACGCCACGTACTCGAGCGCCTCCTTCGGCAGCTGGTCCTTCCGGGTGATCGACGTGAGGTCGGTCTTCCAGCCCGGCAGCTCGGCGTAGATCGGCGTCGCCTTGTGGAGCGCGGACTGGTGGTAGGGGAGGTGCTCGAGCCGCTCGCCGTCGACCTCGTAGGCCACGCAGACCTTGAGCGAGTCGAGGCTGTCGAACACGTCGAGCTTGGTGATGGCCAGCTCCGACAACGAGTTGAGCCGCACCGCGTGGCGCAGCATCACCGCGTCGAACCAGCCCGTGCGACGGCGACGGCCGGTGTTGGTGCCGTACTCGTGGCCCACGTCGACCAGGTGCTCTCCGATCTCGTCGAACAGCTCGGTCGGGAAGGGCCCGGCGCCGACGCGGGTGATGTAGGCCTTGGCGATGCCGATGACCCGGTCGATGTAGCGGGGGCCGATGCCGGCGCCGGTGCAGGCCCCCCCGGCGACCGGGTTCGACGAGGTCACGAACGGATACGTGCCGTGATCGAGGTCGAGGAAGGTGGCCTGAGCACCTTCGAGCAGTACGTGCTGACCGGCCTCGAGGGCCTCGTGGACCAGGTTCACCGAGTCGGTGATCATCGGCTCGAGCCGGGGAGCGCACTCCTCGAGGTACACGTCCGCGATCTCGTCGGCGTCGAGGGGGAGCTGGTTGAAGACCTTCGCCAGGATGGCGTTCTTCTCCTTCAGCACCACGTCGAGCTTCTGTCGGAAGATCTTGGGGTCGAGCAGGTCCTGGACGCGCAGCCCGACCCGGGCAGCCTTGTCGGCGTAGGCCGGTCCGATCCCCCGCTTGGTGGTGCCCACCTTGTTCTTGCCCAGGCGGCGCTCGGTGAGCTTGTCGATCTCCTGGTGGTACGGGAGGATCAGGTGAGCGTTGCCGCTGACCCGGAGCCGGCTGGTGTCGACGCCCTTGCGGGCCAACACGTCGAGCTCGGCGAGCAGCACCCGGGGGTCGACGACGACACCGTTGCCGATCACCGGGATGATGTGGTCGTACAGGATGCCGCTCGGCACCAGCTGGAGAGCGAAGCTCTCGCCGTCGACGACGATGGTGTGGCCCGCGTTGTGGCCGCCCTGGTAGCGCACCACGAGGTGCATCTCCTTGGCCACCAGATCGGTGAACTTGCCCTTCCCCTCGTCACCCCACTGGGTTCCGACGACGACGGTGGCTGGCACGGCGGGCTCCTTGTTCGTACAGCGTCCGGACGAAGGGCCGTCGAACTCACCCGCACAGCCGCCCGGAGGACCGGATGACACTAGTCGCTCGGCACCGTCCGACCCCAGGGCGTGCGGTTCCAGAGCGCATCGAGAGCGACGGCAGCGAGTACGCAGAGCGGCCCTTCGGCCGTCGACCGGAACCGCGTGGCGGCATAGAAGACCACCACCGTCACCACCACGCAGGCGATCGGGGCGACCAGGGGGAAGACCACCCGACCCCGGCGCCGCAGCACCACCCCTCCCGCCACCGCGCCCACGAGCATGAACGGCAGGGTGATCATCCCGCCGGTGGCCACCCAGGAGCTCACGCCCTCGGTCAGGGTGTCGAGGTCTCGCTGCTGGGAAGGCCGGTAGACGCCGGTGATGCGCCCCAGGCGGGCGGCCACCACCACCGGCACCCGGTCGAGGTGGTCGCCCAGGTAGGTGAGGCCGGCCCGCCGGGCCACCGCGTCGGCGCGCTCGTCGCTCGAGTCGGGGAGGTCGGAGGCGTCGATGGCCTGGCCTGGGCACTTGAAGTCCCAGTAGCCGAGCAACGTTCCGTCGAACACCGACGGGCAGTAGGAGCCGGCGATGGTGCTGCCCAGGTTCTGCGAGAGGTAGACGGGCTCCTCGAACCGGGAGCGGTTGTAGCCGACCCACGGAACCAGGACGGCGACGCACACCACCGAGGAGAGCGCGGCCCACCCGATCCGGTTGCGCCAGGACTGTCCGCGGGTGAGCAGACCCAACGGGACGACGAGGAGCGGCACCAGCAACAACAGCTCGGCGCGCGCCAAGGTCGCGATCCCGATGACCGCCCCCACCGCCACGAGCCGGCCGATGGTGGGTCGGTCCCAGTAGCGGTACGCCAGCCACACCACCACGAGCACGGCCAGGATCACCGCGCCCTCTGACAGGAGGGCGCCGTCGTAGCGCCAGGTGTTGGGGTAGACGGCGACGAGGGCGGCCGCGATCAGTCCCACCCGTTCACCAGCGACCCGACGGCCGAGGAGGCCGGCCACGGCCACGGCCGCGATGCCGAAGACGATGCTGGCGAGGAGGTGAGCCTCGACGGAGCGGAGACCCAACGCCGAGAACGCCCCCAGGTACACGAGGTAGAGCGGCGGGTGGTCGGCACTCTGCAGCGACCGCCCCTGGAACTGCCACTCGAACGGATTGATGAACCCGCGCCCGTCGGCCAGCAGGTTGGCACCGTGGTGGTAGTAGAAGCCGTCGTTGAAGATCATCTCGGCGTGACGGCGGTCGAACCACACGTAGGCGAGGCGCACGGCCGCGCCCACCACGACGATGGCGATGAGCCAGGAGACGAACCGTCGCGACGGTCCGCTCAGCTCGTCGTCGGATTCCGCCGCCACAACCTCAGGGGCGCCGGAGACGGGCACGGCCTGCTCTTCGATCGTCGGTCCTCGTCGGTCGGCTGAGACTGGCAGGGACCTTAACGGACACCGGCCGCTGGACCCGGATGCGCGCTCAGGCCGCGGTGGTGATCCATGACGGTGCTGGCGAGCATGTGACCGCTACGCTCGACAGGCCCCCAGACCACTTGCGTTGTGAGGTCCGATGCCGGTCGAGGAACGGATACGCGTCGACATCGCGTCTCCTGCGCCGGTGCCCTCGGCGTTCCGCCATCGCCCCGCCCTCGATGCGCTACGAGGCGTGGCCGTCCTCCTCGTCGTGGCCTTCCACTCCGAGATCGGCATCGCTCGTGGCGGCTACCTCGGGGTCAGCACGTTCTTCACGCTGTCCGGGTTCCTGATCGCCACCCTCGCGCTCGCCGAGCACCGATCGACCGGCACGTTCGACCTCCGCGGCTTCTGGACGAGGCGGTTCCGTCGGCTGATCCCCGGAGCGGTGCTCGCCGTCGGGATCGCCGTCGTGCTCGTCGCGGTGATCGGCGATCCCGCGTCGCAGCCCGGTCTCGGCGAGGATGCGGCGGGCTCGGTGTTCTACATCGCGAACTGGCAGCAGCTCTTCGGCGGCACGTCCTACGCCGAGCTGTTCGTCGCGCCCAGTCCGCTGGTGCACATGTGGTCACTCGCCGTCGAGGAGCAGTTCTACCTGGTGTTCCCGCTCCTCCTGATGGCGTTGATCGGGTGGCGACGGACCGCTTCGTCACCCCGTCGCCTGTCGCTGTGGGCGCGCCTCGGCATCGCCGCCGCCGCCGCGATCGTCGTCAGCGCCCTGTTGCCGCTGGTGCTCGATCTCGGCACCGACCGCACCTACTACGGGACCGACACCCGCGCCGCCGAGATCGCCGTCGGAGTGCTGCTGGCGGTGCTGCTCCTCCCCCGGTCCACCGCGCCGGCGGCGGAGTCTCCGGTGCCGCGTCGCCGATCGGCGACGGTGCTCGCCGCCGCGTCGGTCGTCGCTCTGGCGGCGATGGCCGTGGCGTGGGCCGTCGTCCCGGAGACCTCGGAGCTGTGGCGCCACGGCGGCTTCCTCCTCTACGCCGTCGGTTCCGCGACCCTGGTCGCGTGCGCGGTCCTCGTCGTCGGCCCCGTCGCCCACCTCGGATCGCTGCGGCCGCTGTGCCGCCTCGGTGTCATCTCCTACGCCGTGTACCTGTTGCACTGGCCGATCCTGTGGGCCCTCGACCGGACGACGAGCTGGGCACCCGTGGTCCGATTCGCGGTCGCCCTCGCCGCCAGCGTGGCCATCGCCGAGCTCAGCTACCGGATGATCGAGATGCCGGTGCGGCGGACCGGCCGCATCGCTGGTGTCCGAGCTCTCGGTCTCGTTCCCGCCCTTGCCCTGGTCGTGATCGTCGGCGCGGTGCTCGTCGCCCGGGCCGCGCCCGCGCCCGAGATCGACTACGCCGCCGCGGCAGAGCGGCTCGCCGCCGCCGATTCGGTCCAGGACCCTCCCGACGCCACCATCGGTCAGGCCGACACGGCCGCTCCTGGCGAGCTGCGGATCGCCTTCTTCGGCGATTCCACGGCCACCATGGCGGCGGCCGGCGCTCAGATCGCCGCCGAGGACGATCCGCGAGCGACTGTCCTCGAGGGGGTGGCCGAGCTCGGCTGCGGCATCCTGTTCGCCGACCGGGTCCGCGGCGGCGACGACGTCGTCACGACCGTTGCCGACAAGTGCGTTCGCTGGCCCCAGATCTGGCGCGACCGGGTCGCCGTCGTGCGCCCCGATGTCTCGGTGGTGATGGCGGGTGTGTGGGAGACCTGGGACATGCAGTGGGAGGGGGTCGACGGTTGGCACGCTCTCGGCGACCCGGTGGGGGACGCCCACGCCCGCCAACTGCTCCAGCAGGTCGTCGACACCCTCTCCTCCGAGGGGGGAAGGGTCGCTCTGGTGACGACGTCGCACGTGGACCGCCGACCGATCGGTCCGGGAACCTGCAGCTGCCCCGACCGTCTCGACCGCTGGAACGAGCTCCTCCGTGAGACGGCGGACGCGAACCCGGAGGCAGCCTTCGTCGTCGACCTCGACGGATGGCTGCGGTCGATCGGGCCCGACGAGGACGAGCGCCTACGCCTCGACGGGGTGCACTTCAGCGAGACGACCGCCACCGAGGTCGCCCGACGGTGGCTGCTCGATCAGGTGATCCCCGTCGACAGGTCCACGCCTCCGGCCCAGTGACACGAGCACCGACGGCCCGCTCGATCAGGCCAGGGTGAGCGCCCCGTCGGAGGTGGCGTCGACGACGACGGTGTCGCCCTCGCCGTAGGCCCCTTCGAGGATGGCCAGGGCCAGCTTGTCGGCGATCTCCCGCTGGATGACCCGCTTCAGGGGCCGGGCGCCGTAGGCCGGGTCGAAGCCCTCAGTGGCGAGGGCCCGCTTGGCATCGGGCGTCACCTCGAGCCGGATGCGGCGCTGGGCAAGCCGACCGACGAGCCCCTGCAGCTGGATGTCGACGATGTGCTCGAGGTCTTCCTCGGTGAGCGAGCGGAATCGCACGATGTCGTCGATGCGGTTCACGAACTCCGGCTTGAAGAACTCACGCGGGTCGCCCGGCAGGTTCGACGTCATGATCAGCACCACGTTGGTGAAGTCGACCGTGCGGCCCTGGCCGTCGGTGAGACGGCCGTCGTCGAGCAGCTGCAGCAACACGTTGAAGACGTCTGGATGGGCCTTCTCGATCTCGTCGAGCAGCACGACCGAGTAGGGCCTCCGGCGCACCGCCTCGGTGAGCTGACCGCCCTCGTCGTAGCCGACGTAGCCGGGAGGAGCACCGATGAGCCGGCTCACGGAGTGCTTCTCCATGTACTCGCTCATGTCGATGCGGATCATCGCCCGCTCGTCGTCGAACAGGTAGTCGGCGAGCGACCGGGCCAGCTCGGTCTTGCCCACCCCGGTCGGGCCGAGGAAGAGGAACGACCCGATCGGGCGGTGGGGATCGGAGAGCCCGGCCCGGCTGCGACGGATGGCGTTGGCCACAGCGACGACGGCGTCGTCCTGGCCGATCACCCGCTCGTGGAGAACCTCCTCGAGGCGGACGAGCTTGGCCATCTCGCCCTCCATCAGCCGGCTGACGGGCACGCCCGTCCACTTGCTGACGACCTCGGCGATGTCCTCCTCGTCGACCTCTTCCTTCAGCATCTTCTGAGATGTCTGGAGCTCGTCGAGGGCCTTCGACGCCTCGGCGACCTGCCGCTCGACCTCCGGGAGCTGGCCGTAGCGGATCTCGGCCGCCTTCTCGAGGTCGGCCTCGCGCTCGAGCTCGATCCGCTTGTTCTCGAGCTGCTCCTTGAGGCCCCGGATGCGGTCGATGGCGTCCTTCTCGGAACGCCAGTGGGCCAACATGGCGGTGATCCGCTCGCGGAGGTTGGCGAGCTCTTCGTCGAGCGTGGCCAGACGCTCCTGCGAGGCGGCGTCGGTCTCCTTGGCCAGCGCCACCCGCTCGATCTCGAGCTGGCGGATGCGGCGCTCGACCACGTCGATCTCGGTGGGCATCGAATCGATCTCGATGCGCAGCTTGGCACCGGCCTCGTCGACCAGGTCGATGGCCTTGTCCGGCAGGAAGCGGCCCGTCAGGTAGCGGTCGGAGAGCACCGCCGCTGCGACCAGCGCGGCGTCCTGGATGCGAACGCCGTGGTGGACCTCGTAGCGCTCCTTGAGACCTCGCAGGATGGCGATGGTGTCCTCGACCGACGGTTGGTCGACGAAGACCTGCTGGAAGCGGCGCTCGAGGGCCGGGTCCTTCTCGATGTACTTGCGGTACTCGTCGAGGGTGGTGGCGCCGACCAGGCGCAGCTGACCGCGGGCGAGCAGCGGCTTGAGCATGTTGCTGGCGTCCATGGCGCCTTCGGCGGCGCCGGCGCCCACGACCGTGTGCATCTCGTCGATGAAGGTGATGACCTCGCCCTCGGCGTCGGTGATCTCCTTGAGGACCGCCTTCAGCCGCTCCTCGAACTCGCCGCGGTACTTGGCCCCCGCGACCATCGAGCCGAGGTCGAGCGCGATGAGGCGCTTGTTCTTCAGGCTCTCCGGGACGTCGCCCTCGACGATGCGGCGGGCGAGTCCCTCCACGATGGCGGTCTTGCCGACACCGGGCTCACCGATGAGCACCGGGTTGTTCTTGGTCCGGCGCGACAGGACCTGGATGACCCGCCGGATCTCGTCGTCGCGGCCGATGACCGGGTCGACCTTGCCTTGGCGAGCGGCCTCGGTGAGGTCGCGGCCGTACTTCTCGAGGGCCTGGTACTGCTCCTCGGGGTTCTGGCTCGTGACCCGGTGGCTGCCGCGGACGTCGGCGAGCGCGGTGAGCAGGTCGTCGCGGCTGATGCCCACCTTGTCGGCCAGAGCGAGCAACAGGTGCTCGGTCGAGAGGTACTCGTCGTGCAGCTCGCGCCGGTCCTCGTCGGCCCGGTCGAACAGCGCAGTGAAGTCACGACCCACGCGCGACTCGCCACCGTAAGCCTTGGGCAGTGCGGCAACGGCCTCCTCGGCCCGGTTGCGCAGCTGCACGGGCGACGTGCCGACCTTCTGGAGGATCGGCAACACCACGCCCTCCTCCTGGCCCAGAAGGGCGAGGAGGAGGTGGTCGGGGGTGACCTCGGGGTTGCTCGCGGAACGAGCGGCGGCGAGGGCGAGGTTCACCGCCTCCTGGGTCTTGAGCGTCCAGCGGTTCGGGTCGAGTGCCATGGCTCCTACAGGGTCTCCTCTGTCACGTTCGGATCGTCTCCAGAGTTAACAACCCCATTGTCAACTTTGATTCCCGATCGGGCCAAGATCTCGGCCTCCACCTGGCGGTTCTGGCACGCAAATCGGGCGCACGTCCGCCCGATCCGCGTGCCAGAACGGGGAAGGGGCCGGGGTTGGGTTACTGGGAGTCGGCGAGGCGGCGCAGGACGGTCGCGGCGTCGTCGTAGCGGGTGACGGCCTGGCGGACCGGGACGAGATCGCGCCGGTAGGCGCGATGCGCCGCGGCGACGGCTTCGGCGGCCTCGACCCGGGCCCGGGCCAGCTCGGCCTGGAGCTCGGCGATCCGGGTCTCCATCTCGAGCACCCGCTTCACCCCGGCCAGGTTGAGCCCTTCGTCGGTCAGGTCCTGGATCCGGCGCAGGTGGTGGATGTCGGCGTCGCTGTAGCGACGGCTGCCCCCCTGGGTGCGGGCCGGCTCGAGCAGACCCTTGCGCTCGTAGATGCGCAGCGTCTGGGGGTGGACGCCGGCGAGCTCGGCCGCCACCGAGATGACGTAGACGGCTCGCACCGTCGTGGTGCGCGGTTCGGTCGGCTCGGCCATCGTCAGACCCCCAGGTGGTGTCGGGGTGCGGGAGGAAGCAGGTCGCTGAGTGACTCCACCGCCTGGCGCTGCTCGTCGCTGAGCTCGGAAGGAACGCTGACCTGCACGGTGACGAGGAGGTCGCCGGTGCCCTTCTTGGTCTCCACTCCGCGGCCCTTCACCCGGAAGACCTTGCCGGTGGGAGTGCCAACCGGGATCTTGAGCGTGACCGGTGCGCCGTCGAGGGTGGGGACCTTGAGGTTCGTGCCGAGGGTCGCCTCGGCGAAGGTGATCGGCACCGAGAGGGTCAGGTTGCGACCGTCGCGGCCGAACACGACGTCGTTGTCGACGTGCACCACGACATAGAGGTCACCGGTCGGGCCGCCGTTGCGTCCGGCGCCCCCGCGGCCCTTGAGCCGGATGCGCTGGCCGTCGTCGACGCCGGCGGGGATGCGGACCTTCACCTCGCGCGGACGCCGCTCGACGCCGCCGCCGCGGCAGGTGGGGCAGGGGTCGGTGATGACCGAGCCGGTGCCGCCGCACGCCGGGCACGGGGTCGAGAACGAGAACATCCCCTGGTTGTCGTCGAGCACGCCGCGGCCGTTGCAGTTGGAGCAGACCGTCGGCCCGCTGCCGGGACGGGCGCCCGAGCCGTGACACGTACTGCACGGCATGTCGCTGGTGAGGTGCAGCGTGGTCTCGACCCCGGCGACCGCCTCGCGGAACGGCAGGTGCAGCTCGGCCTCGAGATCGGCCCCGCGCTGGGGTCCGCTCCCGCGGGGCTGGCCGGCACGTCCCCGGCCGCCCCGCCCGAACAGGCCGCCCAGGAGGTCGCCGAGGTCGGCGCCCTGGAAGTTGAACCCCGGCGCCCCGGGGTCGAAGCCGCCGCCACCCATGCCGCCCATCGGGCCCATCGTGCGGACCTCGTCGTACTCCTTGCGCTTGGCCTCGTCACCCACCACGTCGTAGGCGGCCGAGACCTCCTTGAATCGCTCCTCGGCGGAGGCGTCATCGGGGTTGGCGTCGGGGTGCAGCTCTCGGGCGAGCTTGCGATAGGCGCGCGTGATCTCCTTGGGTGTCGCCGTCTCGGAGACACCCAGGATCTTGTAGTAGTCCTTCTCGAACCACTCGCGCTGAGGGGCCACTAGCCCTTGACCTTCACCATGGCGGGACGCAGGACGCGGCCCTTCCACTCGTAGCCGGTGCGCAGGGTCTCGACCACGATCGACCCACCCTCGTCGCCGTCAGCCGGCTCGTGGAGCACCGCGTCGTGGTGGTTGGGATCAAAGGGCTCCCCCTCCGGCGCCAGCCTGAGCAGGCCTTCGCGCTCGAGCACCTCGGTGAGCATCTTGGCGATGGGCTCGACGTCGCTCGCGCCGTGGCCGAGGGCGGCGTCGCACGCGTCGAGCACGACCAGCAGCTTCTCGGCGAGCGCGGCGGCGGCGCGCTCGCGCTGGTCGATCTCGTCGCGGGCCACGCGCTTCTTGTAGTTGTCGAACTCCGCCTTCACGCGCAGCAGCGTGTCGCGGTAGTCGTCGCGCTCGGCCTGGACGGCGGCCGCAGCGGCATCGAGCTCGGCGTCGATGAGCTCGGCCTCCTCGGCCAGGCCCTGGTCGCCCTCGAACGCAGCGTCGAGCACGGCGTCGGTGGGCTCGGCCGCGGGCTCCCCGCCCGCAGCCGTCCCCTCGGTGTGGGCCATGGCTACTTGCCCTCGTCGTCGACGATCTCGGCGTCGACGACGTCGTCGTCGTTCGGAGCCGAACCGCCCCCGGGGGCCCCGCCGGCGGCACCGGCAGCCGGCTCGGTGGCCGCGGCCTGCTCGTAGAGCTTCTGGGTGAACTCCTGGCTGGCCGTCATCAGCGCCTCGGTCGCCGTCTTCATGACCTCGAGGTCGGAGCCGGCGATGGCCGTCTTGAGCTCGGCCAGCTTCGACTCGACGTTGGCCTTCTCCTCGGCCGAGATCTTGTCGCCCTGGTCCTTGAGCAGCTTCTCGGTCTGGTAGACGAGCGTGTCGGCCGAGTTGCGGACGTCGGCCTCCTCGCGGCGGCGGGTGTCCTCCTCGGCGTGGGCCTCGGCGTCCTTCACCATCTGGTTGATGGCGTCCTTGGAGAGCGACGACTGACCGGTGATGGTCATCGACTGCTCCTTGTTGGTCGCCCGGTCCTTGGCCGACACGTGGACGATGCCGTTGGCGTCGATGTCGAAGGTGACCTCGATCTGGGGGACGCCACGAGGCGCCGGCGGGAGGTCGACGAGCTGGAACTTGCCGAGCGTCTTGTTGAACTGCGACATCTCCCGCTCGCCCTGCAGCACGTGGATCTCGACCGACGGCTGGTTGTCCTCCGCGGTGGTGAAGACCTCGGTGCGACGCGTGGGGATGGTGGTGTTGCGCTCGATGAGCTTGGTCATCACGCCGCCCTTGGTCTCGATGCCGAGCGACAGCGGGGTGACGTCGAGGAGCAGCACGTCCTTGACCTCGCCCTTGAGCACGCCGGCCTGGACCGCAGCGCCGATGGCGACGACCTCGTCGGGGTTCACGCCCTTGTGAGGGTCGTTGCCGGTCATCTCCTTGACCAGCTCGGCCACCGCCGGCATGCGGGTCGAACCGCCCACGAGGATCACGTGCTCGATGTCGCCCTTGGTGAGCCCGGCGTCCTTGATGGCCTGCTCGAAGGGCACCCGACAGCGGTCGAGGAGGTCGGAGGTGAGCTCCTGGAACTTGGCTCGGGTGAGCTGCTCGTCGAGGTGGAGGGGGCCGTCGGGGGTGGCGGTGATGAAGGGCAGGTTGATCTGGGTCTGCTGGACCTGCGACAGCTCGATCTTGGCCTTCTCGGCAGCCTCCTTGAGACGCTGCACGGCCATGTTGTCCTTGGAGAGATCGACCCCGTGCGCCGTCTTGAACGAGTCGACGAGCCAGTCGATGACCCGCTGGTCCCAGTCGTCGCCGCCGAGCTGGGTGTCGCCGTGGGTGGACTTCACCTCGAAGACGCCGTCGCCGATCTCGAGCACCGACACGTCGAAGGTGCCGCCGCCGAGGTCGAACACGAGGATCGTCTGGTCGGTGCCCTCCTTGTCGAGGCCGTAGGCCAGGGCCGCCGCGGTGGGCTCGTTGATGATGCGCAGAACCTCGAGGCCGGCGATCTGGCCGGCTTCCTTGGTGGCGGTGCGCTGGGCGTCGTCGAAGTACGCCGGCACGGTGATGACGGCCTGGCTCACGGTGTCGCCGAGGTAGGCCTCGGCGTCGCGCTTGAGCTTCATCAGCGTGCGGGCCGAGATCTCCTGCGACGTGTAGGCCTTGCCGTCGATGTCGATGGTCCAGTTGGTGCCGACGTGGCGCTTCACCGACCGGATCGTGCGGTCGGGGTTGGTGATGGCCTGGCGCTTGGCGACCTCGCCCACCAGCACCTCGCCGTTCTTGGCGAAGGCGACGACCGAGGGCGTGGTGCGGCTTCCCTCAGCGTTCGGGATGACGACGGGATCGCCGGCCTCGAGGACGGCGACGACCGAGTTCGTGGTACCGAGATCGATACCGACGGCCTTGGGCATGGTGTGGTGCTCCTGTGTTCGGGGGATCAGTTCGGAGGGGTCCCTGGCCGGCTCGCCGGCTCGATGCACAGCTCACTACCAGGAAACTTGAGTGCGATGTTAGCAACTTCCCTCCGGGTCCGGACATTCCCCGAACACGGGAGTTTCAGTCCCTCCCCGTCACCGCCCGCCAGCGGACCATGGCCACCGCCGCGGTGCCCAGCACCACCGTGAACGCGATCAACACCAGCCAGTAGGAGGTCACCGGCGACGAGCCGAGCGAGGACTGCGGCGCACCGACGGGAAGGCGCTCGACCACTCCGAGGTGCACCGCGATCGCCTCGAAGGCCCAGCGATCCGACATCAGCGCGGCGATGGCCCGGCCGGCGCCGGCCATGACGGGAACGGGAACCATCGCCCCCGAGAACAGCACCGCGGGGAAGCACAGCATCGGCAGCGCCAGCGCCGCCTGGGCCGGCGAACCGACCGCAGCCGAGGCCAGCAGACCGAGGGCCAGCCCCGCCAGCGCGTCGAGCGCCATCGTCACCAGGAGCGCACCGACCCGGCCAGCCGGCATCGCCGGCAGTCGGTCGAGCAGGCGCAGCACGATGACCATCACGAGGTTGATCGCCACCAGCAGCGGCCCGAGCAGCACGAGCTTGGAAGCCAGATAGGCACCGGACGAGACCCCCGCATGGTGCTCGCGCCGCAGGATCGGGGTCTCCGTGCACACCTGGAGCAGCCCGAAGGTCAGCCCGAAGAAGAACGCGGCGAACGCCAACCAGTAGGCCACCATCACCGAGCTGGTCGGGTCGGCGCCGACCACCGGCGCGCCCACCGGCTGGAACAGCACGACGAACATGGCGATCACCGCCATCGGCGATCCGAGCACGATGGCGAGCGTCAGAGGGTTGTGCACCAGGACCTCGCCGCCCCGCCGGGTCAAGGTGGCCACGTACCGGACCTGGACGGCGACGCCCGGCCCGGCCGGGCCCCGAGCGCGCCTCGACCGTCGACGCCGTCCCAGGGTCGGGCCCACGGGCACCGGGGCGGGAGCCTCGTCGAGCAGCTCATAGAGCTCGGTGAACGACCCGGCACCCAGGGCGTCGAGCACCTCCCCGGGAGCCCCCGCCGCGACGAGGCGGCCGCCGCGACCGACGACCACGACGGCATCGCACGCCTCGAGGTCGGACACCGAATGGGTGGTGAAGGCCACCGTGCGACCTTGGTCGCAGGCCAGACGCAGACAGCGCAGCAGCGCGACCGAGCTCGAGGGATCCAGACCCGAGGTCGGCTCGTCGAGCACGCACACGGCAGGGTCGGCGAGCAGCTCCGAGGCGACGCTCGCCCGCTTGCGCTGCCCTCCGCTCAACGACCCCACCGGCAGATGAGCCTGAGCGTCGAGACCGAGGGTGACCAGCGCTCCGTCGACCGCCGCCCGGCGGGCGTCGCCGTTGGCTCGGGGCAGCCGGAGGGCGGCAGCGAACTCGAGGGTCCGGCGCAGCGGGAGCTCGGGGTGGAGGATGTCGTCCTGGGGCACGTAGCCGACGCGCACCTCCGAGGAGTCGCCCGCCTCCGTCTCGTACCGCACCGTCCCACGGTCGGGGCTCACGAGACCGGCGAGGACCCGCAGCAGCGTGGTCTTGCCGGCCCCGCTCGGCCCGATCACCGCCGTCAGCCGCCCGGGGGCGATGGCGAGGTCGACGTCGACGAGGGCCGACGAACCGTCGGGGTGGCTGAGCGAGACCCCGGACGCGACGATCCCCGCCCTCGGCGGCGACCCGTGCGATCCCAGCGCGACACGACGCTCGACGAGCTCCATGGCTCCACCTCCCGATTCGGTCATGCCCCCACCGTCGCGAGCCGGCCTTCCCCCGGCCTTCCCTTGGAGGCCCGGCGACGCGGTGGGGCAGACTGCGGCCATGACCGCGACGCTCGTGCTGGTCCGCCACGGCCAGAGCACCTGGAACCTCGAGAACCTCTTCACCGGCTGGTACGACGCCGACCTCACCGACAAGGGGCGGCTCGAGGCGGCCGGGGCCGGTCAGGCCATGGCCGAGGCCGGGGTGCTACCCGATGTCCTGCACACCTCGATGCAGGTCCGCGCCATCCGCACCGCCAACCTGGCCCTCGACGAGATGGGTCGGCTCTGGATCCCCACCCGGCGCTCTTGGCGGCTCAACGAGCGCCACTACGGCGCCCTGCAGGGGATGAACAAGAAGGAGGCCACCGAGCGCTTCGGACCCGAGCAGATCTTCGAGTGGCGCCGCAGCTACGACGTCCCGCCGGAACCGGTGGATTTCGACAGCGAGCACCACCCCCGGTTCGACCCCCGCTACGCCGGGCTGCCCTCCGACGTGCTCCCTTCGGCGGAGTGCCTCAAGGACGTCGTGAACCGGATGCTCCCCTACTGGTTCGATGCGATCGTCCCGGACCTCAACACCCATCCGGTCGTGCTGGTGGTCGCCCACGGCAACAGCCTGCGAGCGCTCATCAAGCACCTCGAGAACATCTCCGACGCCGACATCGCCGAGGTGAACCTCCCGACCGGCGTGCCGATGCTCTACGAGCTCGACGACGACTACCGGCCCGTCGAGGAGAAGCTGCTCGTCGACCGGTACCTCGGTGACGCCGAGGCGGCCAAGGCGGCGGCCGAGGCCGTCGCCCGCCAAGCCGGCTGAGCCACGCCTTCCCCCGGGGGCGCTCAGGCCGGGCGGAGCTGCTCGTTGCTCGGCTCGAACTCCAGCAGGTAGCCCCGAGAGCGAACGGTCTTGATGACCAGGCCCAGTGGGGCGATCCTCCGCCGCACCCGCAGCATGTGCACGTCGAGGGCGTTGCGACCCGGAGCACCCTTCGGCCAGCCCGCCCGAGCCAGCTGATCACGGCTCACCACCGCACCGAAGCGGTCGAGCAGGGCGGCCATCAGCCGGGCCTCGACCGGCGGCAACGAGACCCAGTCGGGGCCGGACCGCAGGACGCCGTCCGGATCGAGCCCGGGGCGCACCGGCAGGTGCTGCACGGCCCGTTCCGACACGGACCGGCACCGGGCGTCGATGTCGGCCTCGGTGGACGGGAGCCGCACCCAGTCCTCCAGGCAGTCCATGATCTCAGGGGCCGGATCCTCGCCTTCGAGAAGAAGGACCCGGGGACGCCCCTGCGCGGCGAGCACGTCGCGCCGATCCTGTTCGAGGGGCCATCGGAGGAGCACCACATCCACGGTCCGGGACCGTAGGCAGGATCTGTTGCTCGACTGTTTCGTGAAGGTGAAGACATCTCACACGGCGGTGCCCGCGATCGGCGGCACGACATGGCCCTGCCTCCGTATGCTGCGCCCATGGCACACGATGACTGGCTGGACCACCTCGCCCAGGTTCCGCTGTTCGCTGACTGCTCCCGCAAGCAGTTGCAGGCCGTGGCGGCGGCGACGACGGAGCTCGACGTGGCCGCTGGCAAGGTGCTCGTCCGCGAGGGAGACCGCGGCCACGAGGCGTTCGTGATCGTCGAGGGGAGCGCGTCGGTGGTCCGCAAGGGCCAGAACATCGCCACCCTGAAGGCCGGCGACGTCGTGGGGGAGCTCGCTCCGCTCACCGGCGGCGTGCGCACGGCCACGGTCGAGGCCCAGACCCCGATGCTGGTGCTCGTGATCGGCCAGCGCGAGTTCGGCGCCCTCCTCGAGGACGTCCCGGGCCTCGCCGTGCGTGTCCTCCACAACCTCGCCCACCGCATGGTCGAGCTCGACGCGCTGGCCTTCAAGTAGGCCGGCCAGACCGCCGTCGGCGGCCCGTCGTCGGTTGGGTTCCGGGGGGTAGGGCGCGAGTAGGTTGGCCGCTCGTATGGAACGTTCGCGCATGCGCATCAAGGGCCCGGCCCTCGTCCTGATCATCGGTGTCGCCTTCGCCACGGTGACAGCCATCTCGGGCATCGCGGCGTCGGTGTTCCAACAGCACGACGACTCGCCGGTCACCCGGGAGGTCTTCGGAGGCATCCCCGACGCCCTCAAGATCGCGTTCTACGTGCTCACCCCCGTGCTCCTCGTCTACGGGGCGGTGCTGTTCTCCCAGCGGGTGACGAACTGGACCAGGGGCAAGCCCGACAACCGGGCCACCAACGCCAAGAACGTCAAGCGCCGCATGGCCGACTTCCGCGCCGGCGTCTACATGCAGACCCTTCTACGCGATCCCGCCGCCGGGATCATGCACTCGCTCATCTACTTCTCCTTCCTCATCCTTCTGGGCGTCACCACGATCCTCGAGATCAACCACCAGCTCCCGGAAGGCATGAAGTTCCTGCACGGGACGATCTACCAGGCGTACTCCTTCGTCGGTGACGCCGCCGGGCTCGCCCTGTTCGTCGGTGTGATGTGGGCGATCGTGCGCCGCTACATCCAGCGGCCGTACCGCATCCGAATCAAGACGAAGCCCGAGCACGCGGTGATCCTCGGCGTGCTGCTGAGCCTCGCCGTCACGGGCTTCCTGACCGAGGCCTTCCGGATCGCCGAGACCGGCATGCCGGAGTTCGAGAAGTGGTCGTTCATCGGCTACCCGATGGCCCTCCTGGTCGAGAACAACACCAACCTCGCCGGTTGGCACCAGGCGGCGTGGATCGCCCACATCCTGACCTTCTTCGCCTTCCTGGTGATCCTCCCGGTCACCATGCTGCGCCACATGTTCACGTCGCCGCTGAACATGTACCTGAAGGACCGCGAGCGTCCCAAGGGCGCCATGAAGCCCATGCCCAACCTGATGGAGACCGAGCTGGAGAGCTTCGGTGCCTCCACCATCGAGGACTTCACCTGGAAGCAGCTGCTCGACACCGACGCCTGCACCATGTGCGGCCGCTGCACCGCCGTGTGCCCCGCCCACGCCACCGGCAAGCCGCTCGATCCGCGCGAGATCGTGCTCAAGACCGGCGAGGTCATGGCCGCCACCGGCACCCCACAGGTGTCACCCCCCATCGGGGTCGACACCGAGATCGTGGTGAACGCCAACTCGGTCTTCGAACGCATCACCTCTGAAGAGGTGTGGGCCTGCACCTCCTGCAAGGCCTGCGACGAGAACTGCCCGGTGAACATCGAGATCCTCGACAAGATCCTCGACATGCGGCGCTACCTGTCGCTGATGGAGTCGGACTTCCCCACCGAGCTGGGCAACGCCTACCGGTCGATGGAGAACTCCGGCAACCCGTGGGGCATGAGCCAGGCCGAGCGGGGCGACTGGGCCGACAAGCTCGAGGGCATCGACATCATCGACGGCTCCAGCCCCCTCGAAGCCGAGTACCTCTACTGGGTGGGGTGCGCCGGCTCGTTCGACGACAAGAACAAGAAGGTCACCCAGGCCATGGCCCAGCTGCTGCAGCGGGCTGGCATCTCCTTCTCGATCCTCGGGCCGTCGGAGATGTGCACCGGCGACCCGGCTCGGCGCTCGGGCAACGAGTACATCTTCCAGATGCTCGCCATGCAGAACGTCGAGACGCTCAACGGCATGGGCGTGAAGAAGATCATCACGCAGTGCCCCCACTGCTTCAACACGCTGGCCAACGAGTACCCCCAGTTGGGCGGGAACTACGAGGTCGTGCACCACAGCCAGTTCCTCGAGTGGCTGCTCGACCAGGGCAAGCTCGACCTGTCGAACGCCAAGCTCGAGGAGCGCGTCGTCTACCACGACTCCTGCTACCTCGGTCGCCACAACGACGTGTACCTCGCGCCCCGCAAGGTCATCGGCGCCCTGAAGGGCATCGAGATCGTGGAGATGGGTCGCAACGGCACCAAGGGCATGTGCTGCGGCGCCGGCGGCGCCCGCATGTGGATGGAGGAGAGCACCGGCAAGCAGGTCAACGTCGAGCGTTCCCAGGAGCTCATCGCCACCGGTGCGAGTCGCATCGCCACGGCCTGCCCCTTCTGCTACATCATGATCGACGACGGCGTGAAGGGCGAGGGCCTGGAAGACGACGCGATTAAGGTGGCCGACATCGCCATGCACATCCTCGAGGCCATCGAGCAGGGCGAATCACAAGGGACACAGGTACTTGCTCAAGCGGTCGAAGACTGACGACGAGATCGACGCGGCGGCTGCGGGCACCGGCACGGTGCTGGTCGTCAACGACGACCGAGACGCCTGTGAGCTCATCGCTCGTCTCCTCGAGACCGCCGGCTTCGTCGCGCGCCGCCTGAACGA
>DATDIY010000061.1:0-4379 GCA_036520815.1 Acidimicrobiales bacterium | reverse complement strand
TCCGTGGGCTCAGGCTGCGAGCTCTGCGCTGCCGTATCACAGATTGCGATACGCTCGGCGGCATGGCAGATGCGATCTCCGTGCGTCTCGACGAAGATGCTCAGCGGGCCCTGATGGTGCTGGAAGCCTCCGGTCTGTCTCGCTCGGAGGCGATCCGTTCCGCATTGGTCGATGCGGCAGATCGACTGCGGGAGCGGTCGGCGCTGGCCGCCGAGGTGGCGGCGCTCGAGGCGGACGAAGCTGATCGCGACGAGATGCTGGCCGTCGCTGAGTTGATGGAGTCGCTGCGTGCTCCGGGGTGACGTCTATCGGTTCAAGGTTCCCCGCGGGCTCGGACACGAGCAGCGGGGAGAGCGCTTCGGTGTCGTCGTGCAGGCCGACGAGTTGCTGCCGCGATCGGTGGTGCTCGTCGCCCCGACCTCACGCAGCGCTCGCGGGGCGTCGTTCCGTCCGGAGATCGAGATCGAGGGTGAGCTCACCAAAGTGCTGGTGGAGCAGGTCGGTGCGGTCGATCTCCAGCGCCTGGGAGATCTTGCCGGCCACCTCAGTCGCGAAGAGCAATGGGGCATCGACGACGCCCTCACCACCGTTCTCGGACTCCGCTAGCGATCACGGGCCCCAGCTCAGCGCCCTGAGCTGGGGTTTCTTTGGTGGAGCTGGGGGGAATCGAACCCCCGTCCGTCGAGTGGCAACTGTCCGCGCTACGACCATTCCCGAGGTTGCGGCTCACGGTTACCGCACTACCGGGTCAGCTGAGGCCGGAGCCTCACCGCCGGGTCTTTCCCCGATGTCAGCGGTCTTTCTCGCCGTCAGCCTTCTTTCAGGCTGTCACCCACCGCTTCTGTTGCCGGGCTGCGGTGAGCTGGCCCCGTGCGCCATTACTGGTCACTGTGTCTCTCTAAGGCCTTAGATCAGGCCGCGAGAGCGAACTCGCCATCGGCGGTTCTTTGGTTGCCCCCGTTTAAGGAGTCTGAGGCAACTCCGGTCGCACGATCCAGCTCCCGGTCTCGGCGTCGAAACCGATCAGCCCCAGATCGTCATCGCCGTAGCCGGCGACCGGACCAGGATAGCGGTGGCTGGATGTTCCGGATTCGGTGACATCGATCCGCGGGTCCGTCTGGTCCGCTGGTGCCTGCCCCGCGACGGCCGTCAGTCGTCGCGGTGGGCCGTCTTGCGGGCCCGGCCCATCTCCTTGTCGGCCTCCATGCGGGCGTCGCGCTCGGCGATGGCCTGGCGCTTGTCGCCGCGGGTGCGGCCCTTGGCCAGGGCCAGCTCGACCTTGGCTTTGCCGTCCTTGAAGTACAGGGAGAGGGGGACGAGCTGGAGGCGTTCGAGATCGACCCGCATCCGCCAGCGGTCGGCCTGCTCGCGATGGAGGAGGAGCTTGCGCTTGCGGTCGGGCTCCACCAGGTCGTGGGCGGCAGAGGTGAGGTAGGGGGAGATGTGCATCCCCAGCAGCCACAGCTCGCCGTTGTCGAAGCGGCCGTGGGCCTCCTTGATCTGCACCTGGGCCTCGCGGAGCGACTTCACCTCGCTGCCGCGCAGCATGATGCCGGCCTCGATGGTGTCGAGGACCGAGTAGTCGTGGCGCGCCGACCGGTTGGTGGCGATCACCCGGTTGTTGGGGTCGGTGGCGACCTTGTCGTGCTTCTTTCCCCGGGCCATAGGGCATACGAGGGTACCGGGCACGGGCCGGCCGTCGGGTGCCCGATCAGCTGAGGGCCCACCGGTAGCCTCGGCGATCGTGCTGCAGCTGTCCCGATCCGTCTACCTGGACCTGGTGGCCCACCTCTACGAGTGGCTGCCTGACGAGGGCTGCGGCCTGCTCGGCGGTCGGCCGGGTGACGAGGCGTCCGAGCAGGCGGCGGAGGCGACGCGCTTCTATCGCAGCCCGAACGTGGCGGCGTCGAGTCGGGTCTACACGATCGATCCGAAGGTGCACCTCCGCGCCGACCGCGACGCCGAGGACGCCGGGCTCGAGATCCTCGGGGTGGTGCACTCGCACACCCACACCGAGCCGTACCCGTCGCCGACCGACGTGGCCCAGGCGCCCGATCCGGCGTGGCACTACGTGATCGTGTCGTTCCGCACCGGGCCGCCGGCGCTGCGGTCGTACCGGATCCGGGACGGGGAGATCACCGAGGAGCCCGTGCTGGTGGTCGAGGGATAGAATCCTTACTGCAACGGTCGACAATCCCTCGTCCCCGCGTCGATCCGAAAGGTTCTGATGGCTGTCTACTCCTCGGTGCTCGAGATGATCGGTGGCACACCGATGATCGACGTCTCCGTGCTCAGCCCGAACCCGAACGTGCGCATCCTCGGGAAGATGGAGGGGCAGAACCCGGCCGGGTCGGTGAAGGACCGCATCGCCCTGCGGATGATCGAGGAGGCCGAAGCCGACGGCACCCTCACGCCGGGCAAGACGATCATCGAGCCGTCGTCGGGCAACACCGGCATCGCCATGGCGATGATCGCCCGGCTCAAGGGCTACCCGATCAAGATCGTGCTGCCCGAGAACGTGTCGATCGAGCGGCGCCAGCTGCTCGAGGTGTTCGGCGCCGAGATCATCCTGTCGCCGGGCAGCGAGGGGTCGAACGGGGCGGTTCGTCGGGCCATCATCCTCGCCGAGGAGCATCCCGACTGGGCGTTCCTCTACCAGTACGCCAACGAGGCCAACCCCCGGGCGCACTATGAGACGACCGGCCCGGAGATCTGGGCCGACTGCCCGGAGGTCACGCACTTCGTGGCCGGCCTGGGCACGAGCGGCACCCTGATGGGGGTCGGCACCTTCCTCAAGGAGCAGAACCCCGACGTGCGGATCATCGCCGTCGAGCCGCCGCTGGGGGAGAAGGTCGAGGGCCTTCGCAACCTCGACGAGGGCTACATCCCGCCGGTGTACGAGAAGTGGGGCGGCGAGCAGCTGCTCTACCGCAAGCGGGTGGTGCGGCCCAGGGAGTCGATCGAGGGCACCCGGATGCTGGCCGAGCAGTGCAGCATCTTCGCCGGCATCTCGGCAGGGGCGGCCCTGGCCGGGGCCCGCAAGGTGGCCGGGGAGATCGAGTCGGGCACCATCGTGTTCGTGGTGTGCGACGGCGGCTGGAAGTACCTCTCCACCGGCGCCTGGACCGACGACATCGACGAGGTCGTCGCCCGCGCCGAGAAGATCATCTACTTCTAGCGCTGGCCCCACCTTGGGGTGTCAGGTGTTTGGCGTCAGGTCGGTGGGCCCATGTCGCGCCGGTAGAACACGGAGCGCCGGATGCGCCAGCCGTCGTCGGTGCGGACGTACTCCTCGTCGTAGTTGCCGTAGCCGTGCAGCCAGTGGGCTGATCCGGCCGCGTCGTGGAACTCGCAGTGGTTGGTGAGCCCCCACCGGCCTCGTGCGGTGAGCGCGTCGACGAGCGTGATCTCCGCCATGTGACCGTGATGGATCGTCGTCACCGACTCCATCGCAGCACTGACGAACGCGATCAGCTCGTCTCGGCCCACCATCGCTCCGTCCGGCGTCGGAGTTGCGGTCGGGGGCACGTTCATGACGCTGGGATCGGCGTAGAAGAACTCGAGGTCCTCGCTGAACACGTCGATCCATTCTGACCACTGCTTCGCGTCCAGCAGCCTGAAGTAGCGCGCCTTGAGGTTCTTGATCTCCTCGATGTCGAGGAGTTGCCGTGCGAGAACGTCGTCCACATCCGGTCCCTTCGAGCCCGCCGATCGTTCGAACGGGTCACCCTACCGATCGCCTCGGAACGGATCCGTGGCGACCGGGGCTCACGAGCCGGGCGAGGCGGGAGGGGTACCCTCCGGGGGTGGATCCGCGCCCGATTGGGATGTTCGACAGCGGGTTCGGCGGGCTCACGGTGGCCCGGGCCCTGATCGACCTGCTGCCGGGGGAGGACCTCGTCTACGTCGGCGACACGGCTCGCTACCCGTACGGGCCGAGGCCCCTCGACGAGGTGCGGGCGTTCGCCCACCAGATCACGCGGGGCCTTCTCATCGAGCACGACGTGAAGCTGGTGATCGTGGCCTGCAACACCGCTTCGGCCGCCGCCCTCGGAGCGCTCCAGGACGAGTCGCCGGTGCCCGTCGTCGGGGTGATCGAGCCGGGGGTGCGGTCGCTGGTGAGCGCCACCCGCAACGGCCACGTCGGGGTGATCGGCACCGTCGGCACCATCGGGTCGGGTGCCTATCAGGCCGCGGTCGCCGCAGCTCATCCCGGGGTGAAGCTGGCGTGTGCCGCCTGCCCCGGGTTCGTGGAGTTCGTGGAGCGGGGCGAGACCGACACCGACCAGGTGCACGTGCTGGCCGAGCGCCTGCTGGCGCCGCTGGTCGACGCCCAGGTCGACACGTTGCTGCTCGGCTGCACGCACTACCCGTTCCTG
>DATDIY010000060.1:0-5956 GCA_036520815.1 Acidimicrobiales bacterium | reverse complement strand
GGGCCGGAGCGCGGCGGATCCGGCGGCCGTCCGCCTCCGTGCCGCCGGGGCGAGCTTCGTCGCCGCGTCCCCGACACCATCCTCCCCACCCGATCCGGGTGACGCGGCGATGGCGGCGTGGACCGGCCTGGGACCCGACGCCGCGCTCGAACCCTCCGAGCTGGACGCGGTGGCCGACCTCACCACGCTCGGCCATCGCGGCGACGACCTCGCGGCACTGTCGACTGCCACCCGGCAGCATCCCGACGCCGACTGAGAGCCAGTCCTCCACCGATCCGCGCGTGGTTCCGGAACGCGGGTCAGCGCACCAGGAGCACCACGGCCACGGCGAAGCCGAAGGCGGCGACGGTGGCCCTCAGCACGTCGGCCCGCAGCCGGCGCGCCACCTGGGCGCCCACCCAGCCGCCGACCAGGCTGGCGGGGGCGACGATGGCCACCGCCACCCACTGCACCGGTCCGAACAGGGCGAAGGCGACCATGGCGACCAGGTTGATGACGAGGGTGAGCGCGCTCTTGAGGGCGTTCGTGTGTTGGAGGTCGCCGGCGAGGAACATGCCCAGCACGGCCAGCAGGATCACCCCCAACCCGCCACCGAAGTAGCCGCCGTAGACGGCGGCGGCGAACGCGGTGAGAGCGAGGGCGCCCCGGCTGCGGGCGAAGCCGTCGTGGGGACGGGAGAGCACCCACTGCTGGATCCGGGGCTGGGCCAGCAGCAGCACCGAGGCCAGCGCCACGAGGAAGGGCACGACGAGGTCGAACACGTCGCTCGAGGTGGTGAGCAGCAGAGTCGCGCCGGCGGCCGCCCCCAGCACCGAGACGGGGGCGAGTCGGCGCAGGCGATCGCCCTGTCCGCGCAGCTCGCGTCGGTATCCGTAGGCACCGCCGACGTAGCCGGGCAGGATCGACACCGTGTTGGTGACGTTCGCCGTGACCGACGGGTAGCCGACCGCGAGCAGGGCCGGGAACGAGATCAGCGAGCCGCCGCCGGCGACGGCGTTCACCCCGCCGGCGAGGAAGCCGGCCCCGGCGACGAGCAGGGCCTCGCCCAGATCCAGGCTCACGCCTGGCCTCCCGGTCGGTGGGCTCCGAGCGTCGCCACCCAGGCCAGCAGCGCGAGGTCCGAGCCCGGTGCACCGATGAACGACAGTCCCACGGGCAGGCCGCCGACCTCCGCCCCGGGCACCACCACGACCGGCGCACCGGCGAGGCCGGCAAGGCTCGTCAACAAGATGGTGGCCGCCCTGGTGTCGGCGGTGGCGACGTCGTCGGCGTCGAGCAGCGGGGCCACCCCGGCGGCGGCCGGCACCACCAGCACGCGACCCCCGGAAGTGGCCGACACCACGGCGGCACGCACCGCCTCACGGAATGGCGACGCCCACCCGACCTCGTCGGCGTCGATCGTCGAGACCACCTCGAACCGCTCGGCGATGTCGGGACCGAACGACGGGCGGGTGGCCTCGATCCAGGCCCCGTGCGCCGCCCACGTCTCGAGCCCCTGCAGCACGCGGAACGCCTCCCGGGCGACGACCAGGTCCACACCGAGGACGGTCGCCTGGAGGTCGTCGCCCACGAGTGTCCGGGCCGCAGCGGCCACCGCCTCGCCGACGCCGGGACCGGCCGTCTCGAGGACGTCGACGGCCAGTAGCGGATGCAGCTCGGTGGGTCCGGTGGTGGAGTCGACCGGGTTCGGTCCGGGCGCGCCGGTGAGGAGGACCTCGGCGCCGACGTTCAGGATGGCGGCGTCGGCGGCGAGCAGGCCGACCGTGTCGAACGACGGCGCGAGCGGCACCACGCCGTCGTCGGAGACCGCCCCATGGGTCGGTCGCCAACCGAAGATGCCGCAGTAGCTCGCCGGCACCCGGATCGACCCGCCGGTGTCGGACGCCAGGGCGAGCGGGACGAGGCCGGCGGCCACAGCGGCCGCCGATCCGACCGAGCTGCCGCCCGGCGTTCGTCCCGGGGCGGCCACGTTCAACGGACGCGGGAAGTGCACGTTGCGGCCCGACAGCGAGAAGGCCATCTCGTCGCTCACGGTGATGCCGACGACGGTGGCCCCGGCGGCGACGAGCGCCTCGACGCAGGGAGCGGATCGCTCCGCCGGCGGACGGCCCCGGGCGTAGTCGGGGCTGCCGGCGGTGGTGACCACGCCCTCCACGTCGATGAGGGCCTTCACCCCGAGGGCGGTGCCGACGAGAGGGCCGGTGGGGGCGCCGGGGACGAGCACCGACGGCGGTTCGGCGAAGGCGTGCACCGTGTCGACGGGGACGACCGCTCCCGCGTCGCCGTTCACGTCGGGCATTGGGTTCGACGATGCATGCGTTCCTGTTCCCGTCGGGACAACGGCGTCGACAGAAGCCTTGCAGACCGCTCGTTCCCGACCGCACGACTCGTCGACGCCCGACGCGCCGTACGCTCGGCGCCATGCGCGTCGAGGCGGTCGAGCTACGGGTCGTGGCCCTCCCTCTCCTCACCCCCTTCGTCGCCGCCCACGGCGAGGTGACGGTGCGGACCGCAGTGCTCGTCCGCGTCCTCGGACCCGACGGCGAGGGGTGGGGCGAGTGCGCCGCGCTCCCCGAACCCACCTACTCCGCCGAGTACACCGAGGAAGCCCGGTTGACCCTCCGGGACCACCTCGTCCCCCGGTTGCTGGGTGCGAACGGTGCGGCCGGTGGGCCCGGCGTGACCTCGAGCGACGTCGTGACCCTGCTCGCCGACGTGGTCGGCCACCCGATGGCGAAGGCGGCCCTCGAGCTGGCCCTGCTCGACGCCGAGGGCCACGCCGAGGGGCGCCCCCTGGCGGCGCTGCTCGCGCCCCATCCCCCGGGGCCGGCGACGACGGTGCCCGCCGGCGTAGCCATCGGACTGCTCGACGGGCCCGACGCCGTGGCCGACGCGGTCGCGGCCCGGATGGCCGAGGGCTACGGCCGGGTGAAGCTGAAGATCGCCCCCGGCCGCGACGTCGCCCACGTCCGCGCCGCCCGCCAGGCCGGCGGCCCCGACCTGGTGCTCGTCGCCGATGCCAACGGCGCCTACCGCTGGGATGGCGAACCGGGTGCCCCGGACGACGCCCGTCGTCTGGCCGAGCTCGACGAGCTGGGGCTGGCCTGCCTGGAACAACCCCTCGGCGCCGACGACCTGCTCGACCACGTCGAGCTGGCCCACCGGCTGGCGACACCGATCTGCCTCGACGAGAGCCTCACCTCACCGGCGCTCACCGAGGAGGCCCTCGACATGGGCGCCTGCTCGGTCGTGTGCGTGAAGGCGCCCCGCTACGGGAGCTGGTGGGCGGCCGCCGACGTGCTCGATCGTTGCCACGGCAACGGTGTGAAGGCCTGGGTCGGCGGCATGCTCGACACCGGCATCGGGCGACTGGCCAACGTGGCCCTCGCCGCCCACCCCGGCGCCACCCTCCCCGGCGACCTCTCGTCCACCGCCCACCTGTTCACCGCCGACGTGACCCCGTTCCTCTCGGTGGAGAGGGACAGCTCCGGCAGCGGCCGTCTCGCCGTCCCGGCCACGCCGGGGCTCGGAGCCACGCCCGATCCCGACCAGCTCGAGGCCCTGACGGTGGCCGTGGAGCTCCTCCGGCGCTGAGCCGGCACCGTCGAGCCGTCTGGGAGGGCCGACAGGGGCCTCGGTAGGCTCGCCGATCGTGCCCGACACCGACGCTGCCCCGCCCACGTTCCCCCCACCGCGGCACGCCATCACCCTGCTCGGTGCCGACGTGGAGCTGCGCACCGGCACCGACCTGCGGGGATGGATGCCGGTGGTGCCACACGTGGCGACGGCCTCGGGCGCACCGAGCCTCGCCGCCATGGGCATGCTGCTCGACATCGTCGGCGGCACCAGCGCGGCTCTGGCCGCTCGGCCCGATCAGGTCTTCACCGCCGACATGTCGGTGCACCTGCTGCCGAGCGTCGTCGTCGACGAGGTCGTGTGCGACGTGCACGTGCGCCGGCGCGGTCGGCGCACCCTCGTCCAGGAGTTCTCGCTCGAGGGCGGTAGGGGCGAGCCGGTCGGGCGGGGGACCACCACCTTCGTGGTCACCCGCCGGTCCGACGACGGCCCCGACGTCGAGAGCCACGACTTCCACGGCCGCCAGCCGTTCTGGCCCCTTGGTCCCGATGAGGAGCCGGCCCGCTACCGGGAGGAGCTCGGTCTGCGCATCGACGGCCCCGGCGAGGTGTCGATCGATGCACGGTGGCAGGTGGCCAACAACGTCGGCGCCCTCAACGGAGGCGTGCAGGCCGCCATGATCGACGAGTCGGCGACCTCGCTCGGGCGGGTCCACCTGGCACCCACGGCGGAGGCCACCGACGCCCACATCGCGTTCCTCCGGCCCGGCCTGAAGGGTCCGCTGCGGGCCGTCGCCACGCTGGTCGGCGGCCCTGCGCCCGAGGGCGACCGGCTCACCGCCGAGGTCCGCCTCCTCGACGCCGAGGGCACGCTGTGCACCTTCGCCACCACCGAGGTGGTGGTGCCGTGACCGACACCACCTATGGCGCCCGGCAGATCGACAGGGAGGAACGGCGGTTCCTGCCCACGGAGGTCTTCGAGCAGCCGGAGGACCCCAACGGCCTGCCGGTGCTCGACCTCCACCTCGACGACCTGCCGTTCCTGACCGACGCCGAGGGGCGGATCACGACCGGCGCACTGCTGGCGGCGTGCGACAGCGTCGGCGGACTGGCCTGCGGGCTGGCCGTGCTCCCCCGTTGGATCGTGACGACCAACCTTACGGTGCGCCGGGCCCCGTCGGCCCTGCACGACGGGCGGGGCACCGGCCCCCTGCGCATCCGGGCCGACGTGCTCCGAGCCGGCCGCTCCGCCGCGGTCGCCCGTCTGAGCACCTTCGACCGCGACGACGTCGAGGTGGCCACGGGCTGGATCACCAGCGCGGCGCTGGTCCCCGAGGACGGACCGCCCCAGCACGCCCGCCCGTTCCACCGCAAGCTCCACCCGCTGTCCGACGACCCGTCGGCCTGCCCCCGGATGGAGGACTTCTTCGGAGTCCGTGCCGGCGCCTCGTCCACCGAGGGGTGGCTCGACCTCACCGAGCCCCGACGCAACATGTGGGGGATCCTCCTCGGCGCCGGGGTGGCGGTGCTGATCGAGCACACCGCCCTCGCGGCGGTGGCCGGTGTGCCCGTGGGCGACCCCACGCCCCATCACGTGCTCAGCGACCTGGTGATCCACTACCTCAGCCCCGGCCGGGTCGGCCCGGTCGTCGCCACCGCCGAGCTCATCGGCCGTCACGGCGCCGACGACATGGTGAAGCTCGACCTGCGCGACGTGGGGGCCGACGACCGCCCCCTCACCACCGCGGTGGCAACGGTGCGGCGGGTCGGGCGCGCCGGCTCCTCGTGACTCCGGTGCGCGGATCCGGTGCCTCGTTCCGGTGTCACGGTGCTCGTGGAGAGCGCACCTAAGCTCCCCCTGTGGACAGGAGCGATCACGGCGGGCGACCGTCCACCGGACTCCTGAGCGCGGTCGACCGCGCCGCTGCCGGTCGATGGGCGGTCGCCGCCGTCGCCGGGCTCGCCCTCGTCGTCCGGCTCGCCTACCTGTGGTTCGCGTCATGGAACGCGGAGCCGCTCAGCGACGCCGTGCAGTACCTCGACCTCGGCCGGGTCCTGTCCGACGGCCAGGGCTACGTCGACACCTATCCCCAGCTGTACATCCACCAGACGGCGTTCCGTCCTCCCGGCTACCCCGGTCTGCTCGGACTGTTGTTCACCGCCACCGGCCCGTCCTACGAGGCCGCCCGCTACCTGAACGTCGTGCTCGGCACCGCCGTCGTGGCGTGGACGTTCCTGTTGGTGCGCCGCCACCTCGGACCTCGTGCCGCCGTCGTGACCGCGCTGCTCGTCACCTTCATCCCGAACTTCCTCGGCAACGACACCTACCCGCTCAGCGACACGCTCTCGATGCTGCTGCTCGTCGGCGTGCTGTGGTTCCT
>DATDIY010000059.1:0-3562 GCA_036520815.1 Acidimicrobiales bacterium | reverse complement strand
CGAGCCCTCGACCTCGATGCGGTAGCAGCCGGTGGCCCCACCCCGCGGTGCTGGCCAGTCGGGCCCGGCGGCGTTGTCGTAGCGGGTCACGAACGAGTGCTCGACGACCGGTCGGCCGTAGGCCCAGCCCTGGGTGGTGTGGCGCAGGGCGCCCATGGTGCCGGGCTCGATGACGAAGCCCTGGACCTCGGTGCGCTCGAGCGCCGGCGCCACCTCGACCTCGGTGACGCGGATCTCGTCGATCTCGACGCCCAGGTGAGCGGCCAGGTGTCGGATGCTCGGACCGAGGATCGGCAGGCTGCCCTCGGCCACCTTGTCGGCGGTCGCCTGGCCCTGGTCGAGCGGGCCGCCGACACCGAAGAGGCGGGCCTCCTCGACGCCGTAGTACTCGATGTAGTTGAGGATCTCGGTGACGCGAATGCGGTCGACCCGCTCACACCCGGCCAGCAGGCCCATGGGGATGACGTCGGACATCACGCCCGGGTAGACGCCGGTGCCATAGCACCGCGACTGTCCCGCCGCGCAGGCGGCCTCGATCGGCTCACGGATCTCCGGCGCGCACCATTCCGGGTAATAGAGCGGCACGAGCGAGGTCTGGCTGATGTTCTGGCCGGCCTCGAGGATGGTGGCCATCTGCGCGACCGCGGCCCGAACGGCCTTCGGGCGGTGGCCCATCATCATGTAGAGGTGGCAGTCGGCGCCGAGGGCGAGGATCTCGTCGATGTCGTTGGTGGCGGTGATGCCGACGGGGCCCATGCCGGCCAGCTCGCCGGCGTCACGGCCGCTCTTGTCGTCGCTGCGCACGTAGACCCCGACCAGCTCGAGGTCGGGATGGTCGAGCACGCCGGGGATGGCCTGCCGTCCGGCCCAGCCGGTGCCCCACTGCACGACTCGGTAGGTCATGCTCGCTCCTCTCGACCGCGTCGCGGCACGGCTACTTCGCGGGGCGGGCGCGGGGGAGCCCGAGGTGGCGCTGGGCGATCATGTCGCGCATGATCTCGCTGCTGCCGCCGTAGATCGTGCGCACGACGGAGTAGCGGTACTCGTGCTCGAACATGCCGTGGTGCGCCGCTCCCGGGGCGTCGGCGTTGAGCACCCCGTGGGCGCCGATGACGTCGAGCGCCATCGCGTGGTTGCGCACCTGGGACTCGGCGTGGAACAGCTTCTTGAAGGCGCCGTCAGTGGTGGAGAGCTCGCCGGTCTCGGCCTTCCAGTTGGCGTAGAAGTCCAGCAGGCGGCTCACCTCCTCGTCGATCAGCATGCGCCCGACCCGAGCCTGCACGAGCGGGTCATCGAGCACCCGGGTGCCGTCGGGACGAGTGGCGGCGGCGGCCCAGTCGATGAGGTCACCGGTGAGGTGATCCTCCGACCCCGCCGGGCTGCCTACCCCCCGCTCGAAGACGAGGGCGACGCCCATGACCTTCCAGCCCTCGTCGACCGCGCCGATGCGGGCGTCGTCGGGGACCCTGACGTTGTCGTAGTAGGTCGTCGAGGTGAGCTGGCCGCCGAGGCAGTGGATCGGGTGGCAGTCGAAGCCGGCGCTGTCGGTGGGCACCATGAACAGCGAGAGGCCCTCGTGCTTCGGGGCCTGGGGGTTGGTGCGGGCGAGGACGAACACGTGGCTGGCCACCTGGGCCGAGCTGGTGAACATCTTCTGGCCGTCGATCACCCACTCGTCGCCGTCGCGGGTGGCGGTGGTCTTGGCTGCCGCCATGTCGGAGCCGGAATCGGGCTCGCTGTAGCCGAGGGCGATCATCACCTCGCCCCGGAGTGCGGGGCGGATGTAGCGCTGCTTCTGCTCCTCGGTGCCGACGTGCTTGATCGTGTGGATGATCATCGAGGTGGTGACCCACCCGTCGACGTGGAAGCCGAGGCGGGTGATCTCGTCGATGACGGTCCGGGCGAAGTCCGGGTCGACGTCGCTGCCGCCCAGCTCGGGCTCCCAGCCGGCGGCGAGGATGCCATCGCGGGCGAGGGCGCGGTGGAGGTCCATCGACTGGTAGATACCGGTGCGGTGCTGCTCCTCGAGCCAGGCGAGGTCGACGTTCGCGTCGATCCACTTGCGGGCGGCGTCGCGGTGGATGGCGAGGTTGTCGGAGACCTTGAAGTCCATGTCTATGCCTCGCTTGCGGCGACCCGGGCACGGGCCAGGGCGGCGTACTGGGCGTCGGGATCGCCGGCGAGCAGCGCCCATGCTTTGGCCCGTCGGAGGTAGAGCTGGATGTCGTACTCCATGGTGAAGCCGTAGCCGCCGTGGAAGTGGAGGCTGTCGCCGGCGGTCTTCTGGGCGGTCTTCGAGGCGAAGAGGAACGCCATGGCGGCGAGCTCGGAGGCGTTCTCCTCGCCGTTGGCGAGGGCCCAGGCCGACTCGTAGGCGAGGAGCCGGCCGCCCAGCACGGTGGCGGCGTCGTCGGCCAGGTGGTGTTGGATCGACTGGAACTTGCCGATGAGCACGCCGAAGGCGTGGCGCTCGAGCACGTACTCGACGCCGATCTCCAGCGCCCGCTCGGCCAGCCCCATCAGCGCCACGGCGGTGAGTGCCTTCCACTGGTCGACGGCACGTCCGTGGGCGGCGACCGCCTCGGGTCCGGAGACGAGGATCGTGCCTCCGTCGGCCGGGCAGTCGGCGATCGGCATGGACCCGAGGTTGGGCAGCTGCGGGAGCGCACCACCGACGTCGAAGGCCACGAGGTCATCGCCTCGCAGGGCGAGCACGACATCGGCGATCGAGCCCGCCGGCACGATCCGGGCGATGCCGTCGACCACGGGGTGCAGGGCGACGGTGACGATGGTCGGCGTGCTGATGGCCCGCTCGAGGAGGGCGTCGACGTCGGGGCTCGCGGGCAGAGCGGCGAGGAGGCTCGTGGCGGTGGTCGACTCGATCACCGGAACGGGAGCGAGCCAGCGGCCGGCGTGCTCGGCGGCGATGGCCAGCTCCACCGCACCGAATCCGGAGCCGCCCCGGTCCTCGGGCACCGCCACCGAGGTGATGCCGAGCTCGGCGGTGCGCTCCCAGAGCTCGCGGTCGAAGCCGGCCGGCTCGGCGTCGCGGACCACCGTCGGAGGCGACGACTTCTCGAAGAACTCCTGGAGCATGTCGCGGAAGGAGCTCTGATCGTCGTCGAAGTCGAAGTTCATCGAGCCCTCGCGCTCTCGTGTCCCGCGGTGGCGATGACCGGGTCCGCTGTCACTGGCGTTTCCCCCTGCCCTGGGCGCCGAAGCCTGAATGGCGTTGCTAGCACGCCGGTGCGGGGCCGGCCAACCGTCCGCGGATGGACACCGGGACCGGATCGCAATGCGACGCAGGGGTACCGTCCGGCGAGACGCGCGAGGGGGTTCGCTCATGAGCGAGAGCGGGACCGTGCAGCGGCTGCAGATGTGCCGCATCTGCACGAACGGGTGCCCGGTGGTGGTCGACGTGCAGGACGGTCGGGCGGTGCGCGTCCGGGGTGACGTCGAGAACGAGGTGTACGGCGGGTACCTCTGCCCGAAGGGACGGGCGCTGCCGCAGCTCCACAACGACCCCACGAGGGTCCTGCACCCGATGCGCCGCACCGCCGAC
>DATDIY010000058.1:0-13316 GCA_036520815.1 Acidimicrobiales bacterium | reverse complement strand
TCCGGGAACGGGGCGGCGAGGCCCAGCGCGTCGAGGATCCCTGGGTAGTTCTGGGCGATCTGAAGGAGCTGGATGGCGCCCCCGGAGCCCCCCTCCCCGATGGTGTGGCGGGGGATGCCGTAGGTCTCGACGAAGTGCTCCTTCACCACCATGGCGGTCTCGGCCGCGACAGTGGCGTTGCAGGCCGTCTCGAACGAGGTCAGCGATCCGCTGGCGACGGCGTACCCGGCGGCGAGCAGATCCCGATCGAGTGCGTTCGGAGACGGCGTGCCCTGCGAGTAGCGGGTGCCGCAGCCTCCCCCGAAGCGCAGTACGAGCCGACCGTTCCAGCCGCTCGGGTTCCAACCGTCACCGGTTGACCCTCCTGCGCTCGGGTCGAGCACGGCGATCGTGGTGATCGACCGGTTGAGCACCGAGCGCTCGAGGCGGACGACGAAGGGGACCTCCGCACCCTCGCTCGTGGAGGTGGTGGCGGCGTCGGGTGGGAGCTCGCCGGGACGGGGCAGATCGAGGAGCTGGCCGTCGGAGTTCCAGTACTGCCAGGAGACGGTGGTGGCGGCCCCGCAGTCGTCGAGAGGGGCGCCGAGCCCGGCGCGCTCGGTCGTGCACACGAACGGGGACTGGTGCGGTCCCGAGAAGAGAGGACCGGTTGGGTCGTGGTCGACCAGGGTGAGCTCCGCGGTGGCGTCGCCCGATGTGGCGCGCACGGTGCTCTCGCCCGGGGGAAGGTCGGTCAACGTGGCGATCAAGCGGGGCGGAGCGTCGGAGGGCCCGTGCGGTCGAGGATCGGGAACGAAGCGCTCGGTGATGTCGGTGCCGTCGTCGATCGTGATCCGCACGTCGTCGAGCGAACGTCGTGCCGGAGAGTCCACCGCGACGACGGCGTCGCCGCCGGTGACGTACAGGGGCGGACCCGACAGGGTGGTGACCCGCAGCGGCTCGTCGCTGGTGGCGACGCCGGACGGCGGGCCCGTTCCTTGCTCGTCACGATCGTCACCGCCGCCCGAACAGCCGGTCGTGACGAGGACGATGGCGAGCGCGACCAGGGCCAGGACGCGAACGACGGGCCGGGGCCGAAGGCCCGGGCCCGTCGAGCTCGACCGACGAGACGTGGTCAGAGCTTCAGTCTTCGACCCTGACAGCCGCGACACGGTGCTGGCGCTTGCGCACCCCGAGCACCAGCACGGCTCCGGCGGCCACCATCACGGCACCGATCTGGGCGACGGGGATGCTGGAGCTGTTGCCGGTGTAGGGAAGGGTGCCAGCGCCCTCGACCGGGGTGGCGGCTGCGACGACGGTGAATTCGACGGTCTGGGCGTTGACGCCGTCGGACGCCGTCACCGAGTAGGTGCCCGGCTGCTGGGGCGCGGGGAAGTCGAAGCTGAAGTTGCCGTTGGCGTCGCTCACGGTCTCGCCCAGCACCGTTCCGGACGGGCCGAGGGTGATCACGATGGTGCAGTTCGGCAGGAACCCGCTGCCGGTGATGGTGACGGTCACGCCCGGCGGGACGGTGGTCACGCTGATCGTGATGGTGACGTTGCCGTAGTTCCCGCTGCTGGTGCAGGTCACGACGACCGTCTGCGCCTCGGCCGGAGCGGTGAATCCCAGCGTCACCGTGAGCAGGGCGACGAGCCCGAACAGGACTCCACACACTCGCTTCACGTGATCCGCCTTTCATCGGGGGGGACGAAACAACCGCCTTCGTGGATCGTCCGGGAAAGTATGACAGGGTCGGGTTGCGGTGTCGACGTTATCGACTCAACCGGGGCCGGCCTGAAGGACCTGGGGAACCGTCAGGTGCAGGGGCTCGATGATCGTTCCCTCGTACTGGATGCCCGAGGCATCCGGGTTGCCGGCGACCGTGACCGCGATCCGTAGCTCGTCGGGGTTGGCAAGGGGCTGGGGCAGCACGGTCAGCCGGTAGGTCGGTCCCGGATCGATGGCACCGCTCAGACGGAACGTGAGCGTCCGATCTTCTCCGGAGGGGATGTCCACGGGCACGCCGTAGGTGTGGAGGCCGAGCTCGGTCTGGTTCTGCACGCCCGAGGCTGCGCCGTCGACCTCGACCGACACCAGGTCGAGCGGGCTGTAGAGGGTGAGCAGCTGGCGGTTGGTGCCGTCGGGAAGATCGAAGGAGTTCCCGATCAGGTAGTCCGGGTAGCCCGAGGACGGAGCGTCGTTGCGCAGCACGACGGTCACGGTGGAGGAGACCTCTCCGGACCCGGGGTCGTAGGAGGTCTCGATGTCGACCTGGCGATGCAACCAGACGTCGATCTTGTTCAGTCCCCGGTTGGCAGAGCGGACCGACACGAGGTCGGCGCCAGGCTCGGCGTACCAGGCACCGCTCAGGCCCGCCCGGTCGAGGAACGCCGATTCCGCCGGGTCGGCGAGCGAGGCGATCCGAAGGTGGCCTCCGGCGACGGCCGGCCCGAGGACCTCGCCGAGCGTGCGCAGGCCGGGGAGCGGGCGCTCGACCAGGGCGTCGAACACGGACTGGGCGACGTCCTGGAGCACGTCTCGTCGGGTCTCCCCGGCGTCGGCGTACTGCACGTACTGGTCGATCAGGAGGTACTGCTCGGCGTTGTCGGCGGTCAGGGTCTCGGGGACGCCGGGCACGTCGACCGGGCCGGTGATGCGAAGGAGGGCGACGAGGGCGGCGGGGTCGGCGTAGATCACACCGTCGACGGGGCCGCCGCCGGGGGCCTGGGCGTAGACCTGGGCCGCCACCTCGGCGTCGGTCGGCCAGTCCGGTCCGGCGGTGAGGTTGCCGGGGAACCGGGCGAGGTCGTAGCCGCCGTAGCGGGTCTGCCACTCGGCGGGCAGGTCGAGCCCTGCGGCTTCGGGGTCGAGGGGCAGGTCGCGCATCGTCGAGCCGGTGCGTCCGACCGACAGTGACCCGCCGTCGGCCTCCACGACGGCGAAGGCCCCGGCGAACCCGCCGGCATTGCGGGTCTCGCCCGGTGTCGCGAAGGCCACCAGGTAGCGGCGCGGGCCCTCGCCGCCGAACAGGGCCGGGGCCACCTGAAGGCCTTCGGCCGCCAGCGAGGCCTGTTCGGCAGTGTCGGCGAGCTCGATCTCCAGGCGGTCCAGCTGTTCGACGACCGGGGAGAGCAGCCACGGCGAACGGACCTCGGTGACGGTGTCGAGGGTGGAGGCGATCGCCGCGGACGAATCCGCCACCGGCACTTGCATCATGCGGATGCGGTCGAGGTCGACGGTGCCGTTGGCGGCGGTGAGCTCGCCCCAGTCCGCGGTGGCGGCCGCCGAGGCGGCGGTGGCGGTGAGGTCCTCGCCGGCGAGCGAGACCCGACGCAGCGCGTCGACGTGTTGAGCAACGACCGGTACCGCTCGACCAACGACACCGAGTGGACCGTCGAGGGAGGAGGACGCCACCTCGAACTCGTGGTTGGCGCGGGTGAACGCGTCGGCCGCGGCCGTTGTGTCGCCCTCGCGGAGCAGGGCGAGAGCGTCCTCGGCGCCGTCGGCGGCGGCCTCGAGGTGGGGCCTGGCTTGGTAGGCGACGACGGCGGCGGTGGCGATCCCGAGGATGGTGACCGCGCTCACCCCGGCCAGCGCGAACAGGGCGAGTCGTCGCTCGCGGCGGCGGGCGATACGCCAGGCCGACACGATGACGGGAACGACGGCGATGGCGGCGACGAGGGTCGGTACACCGGCGGCGCCATAGGTCGTGCCGCGCAGCAGCGCCTGACCCGCCACCAGCCCAACGACGGCCCCGAGGATCCGTTCGCGCGAGCGGGTGAAGGCGACGGCCGCCGCCCCGGCGAGCGACAGCACGCCGAACACGACACCGGCGGGGTCGCCCCCGACGGCGACGACGCCGGCGATGCCGGCCATCCAGGTCGTCGGCATCCGCCGGGCCCGTGATGCCGCCAACACGAGGGCGACGGCGAACCCGGCCGACCAGATGGCGTCGAGCCACCGCACCCCGACCGGTCGCGCGTCACCGAACGCGGCCAGCACGACGGCGACGATGCAGATCACCGCCAGGGCGCGTCGCACCGGAACGCCGTGCTCGATGCGTGGGCGTCCGGATCTCCCGCTTCGCGACGAGGTCGTGCGATCCGCCGTGTCGGTCACCGCCGCGAGCTCACCACCACCTAGCCGGCCGAGGTCGTCGGTGTGGACGCCGACGGCGGCTCGATCGGCAGGGAGTGCTCGGTGTCGCCGGCCTCGAGGGCCCGGGTCACCTCCGCGGCTGCCTCGGGCGGCAGGTTCGACCAGATCAGTTTGCCGTCGAACCGGTTGAGCTCCTGGAGCACAGCGTCGTCGTCATCGTCGTCCTGGTCGGTCAGCAGGCAGAGAGCGGCGTGCCCGGGCTCGAGCAGGCCCTCCATCTCCTCGATGAACTCGTCGGAGATCCCGCGGTCCATCACCTTGGCCAGCAGGGCCCCGGCACCGCCGGTGACGGCTCCGGTGACGAGGCCGCCGACCGGTCCGAGCACCAGCGTTCCGAGGAACAGGCCCCAGAACGCACCGCCGACGCCACCCTCGACGGGTGTCAGGTCGGTCGTCTCGAGCTTGTGGGAGTGGCCGTCACCCGACTTGGTGAGTACGACTGCGTCCTTGATCCCGAGCTTGCCCGCGGCCGCCAGTTGGCCGGCGGCGAGGAGCATCTCCTGGGCCTTCGACGGACTGTCGACGGCGATGACCACGATCTGCTCAGCCATGCGCGGAACCTCTCCGAGCCGGCTCGGCCGGCATCATCGTTCAGGAGCCGTCCACCTTAGGTCCGTGCCCCCGTCGGGTCCGGGCATGCGCAGGCGCCGATCGGCCCCGATTAGTGGACGGCCTTCCAGACCAGCTAACCGACGCCCGCCCACACGGGCAGCGAGAGCAGCACCCCGGCGACCAGGCCTCGCACGGGCGACAGATCGTCCTCGGGGCCGATGTCGTCGAGGAGGTCGAGGAGCTGGAGTTGGGGATCGAACGTCCACGGGAGATCGAGCACGGACACCGGTTCGGGCTCGGTTCGCAGGTCGAGACGGTTCACACGGACTTCCTTCAACACGCGCGCGTCGCCGACGCACGCCATCGGGACCCCGCCCGACGCAACGGGCGGAAACCTTAGTCAGCGAACGCGTGCGACGGCCAGCACCATGGTGGAACCACGCCCGTCTCGGCCTCCGTTCGTTGCCGAGGGAACCTTCCCCCCCCCGTGAGGCGCCGATCAGGCCTCGCGCAGGGGAGGGGCATTTCGTCGGAGCAGGGCATTGGTGGATCCGATCGGTCGTGCCGGAACCCCGGCCCAGACCTCACCTTCCCCGGTCGACTGGAGAAGCACGGCTCCCGCTCCCACGACCGTGCCGCGACGCACGACGAGCGGTTCGTCACCGCCGAGCACGAAGCACCCTGCCGCGAGGATGACGTCGTCCTCGATGGTGATCCCACCGAAGGCGTACTCCTCGCCTTCCGGGTTCGACTGCCCGATGGTGACGCGGTGGTAGATCGTCACCCGGTCGCCGATGACCGTGAGCGGGTGCACCACGACCCCGGCGCCGCCGTGCTTGAACCGCAGATCGGTGCCGTAGCGGACGTTGGCGGGGAAGTCGAGGCTCCGCAGGGCCAGGAGGAGCTGCTTGGCGGTTGGCCCGAGGATGCGGGACCGCTGCAGGGCGATGAGGCGGGGGACCATGCCTGACAGGCTGCCCGGCGCTCCGAGCTGACGGCCGCCGACCTCGGGGACCGGGCTCATCTGCAGTTGGCCTGACATACGGTCATGGACGTGCTCCTACGGGTGAGGCCGGGCTGCCGACGCTACCCGGACCGAGCCCCTCGTCACCACTCTCCGTGGGCCTCGGCGATCGGGGGGTGGCCGGGTTGCCGGTATCGTGACCCGGGTGGGCGACCGTCCTTCGGTCAGGCGTCCGCTCCGACGACCCGGCATGTGGAGGCTCCGGTGCGGGTGCTCATCGCGCACAGCTGGTACATGGACGACATGCCCTCGGGTGAGAACCGGGCTGTCGAGGAGGACATCCGCGAGCTGACCGAAGCCGGGGTCGAGGTGGTGTGCGCCCGCCCTGAGCGGTACGGAGCGTCGCTCGGTGGGCTGCCCCCGAGCAGCAAGACCTCGCCTCGCGCCATCGTCGCGAACGGCCGCAAGCTGCTCGAGCAGGTGCGCCCGGACCTCGTACACCTCCACCACCCCTATCCGGAGTACCTCGCCACGATCCGGGCCCTACGGACCCGGACGGTGCCGCTGGTGCACACCGTCCACAACCTGCGCCACGTGTGCCCGGCCGGCACCGCCTTCCGCGACGGCCGTCCCTGTACCGAGTGCCACGGCCGTCGCCTCGCTGTGCCCTGCGCCCAGCATCGCTGCGTGAACGGCAGCCTGGCCAAGAGCCTCACCCTCCCGTTGATGGTGCGCTACGCCGGTCCCACCCTCGAAAGGGCTGACGTGCGCATCGCTCCGAGCGAGCACATGCGTCGCCGGCTGCTCGAGACCGACCCCGCCGGAGGAGACCGGATCGTGGTGCTCCCGAACGCGGTCGCCGATCCGCTGGCGGTCGTCGAGCCCACGAGCGGGCTCCCCGACGCCACCTACGCCTTCTTCGCAGGGCGCCTCACCGAGACCAAGGGGGTGCGGCTCCTCGTCGAGGCGTTCGAGGGGCTCCCCCCGGACAGTCCGCTGCACCTGGTTCTCGCTGGCGACGGTCCGCTGCGGGCGTGGGTCGAGGAGCGCGCCGCCGCCCCTGACTCGCGACTGCACGTGCTCGGGCCGCTTCCCGCGTCACAGACCTACGGCGCCATGCGCGACGCTGCCGTCGTCGTCGTGCCCTCGATCTGGGACGAGCCCTTCGGACTCGTGGCGGCCGAGGCGCTCGGGTGCGCCACCCCGGTCCTGGTCACCGACCGGGGCGCGCTGGCGGACATCGTCGGCGACTGCGGTCGGGTTGTCCCTGCGACGACCGAGTCGCTGCGGAGTGCGCTCGCCGCGACGGCGGTGCCGTCGTCGGCGGCGCGCGGGGCGGCCCGACGCCGCTGGGAGCTTGCCTACTCGGCGGAGGTGCGGGGTCCCCGACTCATCGAGCTCTATCGGGACGCCATCCGCGCTCGACGGTGAAAGACGACCACTGTGCGTGAGAACGGGGGATCTGGCAAAGTGGTGGCGCGCTGGCCTTTCGCCGCGTGACCCGGTTCGAGCGGAGAGCGGAACGCATGAAGGTCGTGATCCTTGCCGGCGGTTACGGCACCCGGTTGTCCGAGGAGACGGACATCCGTCCCAAGCCGATGGTCGAGATCGGGAACCGTCCGATCCTGTGGCACATCATGAAGCTCTACTCGGCCTATGGGTTCGACGAGTTCGTCGTGTGCTGCGGCTACAAGGCGGACTACATCAAGGACTGGTTCGTCAACTACCGGTTGCGCCAGTCCGACCTCACCATCGACCTCAAGAACGACAGCATCGAGGTCCACAAGCATTCCTCTGAGCCCTGGCGGGTGACCCTGGTCGACACCGGGGAGGGCACCCTCACCGGCGGCCGGGTGAAGCGGGTGGCGGACCACCTCGACGAGACCTTCTTCCTCACCTACGGCGACGGCATCTCGAACGTCGACATCGCCGCCGAGCTGGCCTTCCACCGGGCCCAGGGCACCCTCGCGACGTTGACCGCGGTGCAGCCGCCCGGCCGCTTCGGTGCGTTCCCCCTCGGGGACAGCGACACCCTGGTGCCGAGCTTCCACGAGAAGCCGGTCGGCGACGGCGCCTGGATCAACGGCGGGTTCTTCGTGTGCGAGCCGGAGGTCCTCGACTACATCGAGGGCGATGCCACCACGTGGGAGGCCGAGCCCATGGAGCGCCTGGCGCACGAAGGCCAGCTCTCGGCCTACCGCCACGACGGCTTCTGGCAGCCGATGGACACGCTGCGGGACAAGATGAAGCTCAACGAGTTGTGGGCGGACGACCCGCCCTGGAAGGTGTGGACGGACTGATGGGCATGCGTCTCCTCGTCACCGGTGTCGACGGCTACATCGGCTCGGTGCTTACACCGAAGCTCCTGGCCGACGGCCACGAGGTGGTCGGCGTCGACTCGGGCTTCTACCGCGACGGCTGGCTGTACACCGCCGGTGGGGCCCAGTGGCCCCGCACCCACGTGATGGACATCCGCCACATCGGGCCCGAGTTGCTCGAGGGCGTCGACGCCGTCGTGCACCTGGCCGAGCTGTCGAACGACCCCCTGGGCCAGCTCATGCCCGGGCTCACCCACCGCATCAACCACGGCGGCAGCGTGCGCCTCGCCGAACTCGCCAAGGCAGCCGGGGTCGAGCGGTTCGTCTACACCTCGTCGTGCAGCGTGTACGGCGCCGGTGGCGACCACATGCGCACCGAGGAGTCGGAGACCGACCCGCAGACCGCCTACGCCGAGTGCAAGACGCTGGTCGAGCGCGATCTCAAGCTGATGGCCGACGACGACTTCTCGCCGACCTTCCTGCGCAACGCCACGGCCTACGGCCCCTCGCCCCGGATGCGCTTCGACATCGTGTTGAACAACCTGTCCGGGTTCGCCTGGACCACCGGCGTGATCAACATGACCTCCGACGGGAGCCCCTGGCGTCCCATCGTGCACGTGGCCGACATCTGTGACGCCATCCGGGCCGCGGTCACCGCGCCTCGCGAGGCGGTGCACAACGAGGTCTTCAACGTCGGTCGCAACGACGCCAACCACAGGGTGCGCGAGATCGCCGAGATCGTGGCCGAGGCCTTCCCGGGGTGCCAGTTGTCGATCGGGAGCTCCGACGGCGACAACCGGAGCTACCGGGTGAGCTTCGACAAGGTCACCGACAGCCTTCCCGGCTTCAAGGCCACCCGCGACGCCGCTCTCGGAGCCCGCCAGCTGCGCACCGTCTTCGAGCGGATCGGCATGGACCAGGAGCGCTTCGAGTGGCGCGGGTTCACCCGGCTCAAGTCGCTCAACCACCTCATCGCCACCGACCAGGTCGACGGTGAGCTGTTCTGGACGGGCATCGGGCTCGGGGTCGATGATGCCGCTGAGGCAACTGCATGAAGTTCCTGCCCACCCCGATCGACGGCCTGACCATCGTCGAGGTCGAGAAGCGAGGCGACGAGCGCGGCTGGTTCGGGCGCGTCTTCTGCACCGACGAGTTCGCCGAGGCCGGCCTCGAGCCGACCTTCGTCCAGGTGAACGTGAGCCGCACCGCCCTCGCTGGCACCGTGCGCGGGTTCCACTACCAGCTCCCGCCCTCGGTCGAGGACAAGTACCTCCGCTGCACCCGGGGTGCGCTCTTCGATGTCGGCCTCGACCTCCGGAAGGGTTCGGTGACGTTCGGGCAGAGCTTCGGTGTCGAGCTCACCGACGACAACGGCCTCGGGCTGCTCCTCCCCAGAGGGGTGGCCCACGGCTTCCAGACGCTCGTCGACGATGCCGAGGCCACGTATCTGGTTTCCACCAGATACGCGCCTAACCTCGAACGTGGAGTCCGCCATGACGACCCGGCCCTCGACATCGAGTGGCCCCTTCCCGTCACCGTCGTGTCGGACAAGGATCAGTCCTGGCCTGACTTCACCCCCGACCACGCGATCGACCTGACCTGATTCCACCGGCGCGAGCGCCCGAGGAGGCTGTAGCCCGTGATCATCCTGGACAAGGCACTCCAGCGCCGACAGGAGGAAGGGCGGCCCATCAAGGTCGGCATCGTCGGTGCGGGGTTCATGGGGAGGCCGGTCGCTCGCCGGTTGATCAACGACGTCCCGGGCATCCAGCTCGTCGGGGTGGCCAACCGCACTGTTGAGCGGGCCGCCGAGGCTTTGCGCGAGATCGGGGTCGACGCCACCCGAGCCGAGTCGGTCGAGGCCGTCGAGGCCGCCGCTGAACAGGGCACCTACGTGGTCACCGACGACCCGCACCTGCTGTGCGCCGCCGACGGGATCGACATCATCCTCGAGGTCACCGGGGCGGTCGACTTCGGCGCCCGCGTGGTGCTCGACGCCATCGAACACGGCAAGCACATCTTGTTGATGAACGCCGAGCTCGACGGAACGGTGGGGCCGCTCCTGAAGGCGAAGGCCGACGCCGCCGGTGTCATGTACGGCAACGTCGACGGCGACCAGCCCGGCGTGATCATGAACCTCTACCGGTTCGTCGAGGGTCTCGGCTGCACGACCAAGCTGCTCGGCAACATCAAGGGCCTGCAGGACCCGTACCGGAACCCGACCACCCAGCAGGGCTTCGCGGAGCGCTGGGGTCAGACCCCGAGCATGGTGACGAGCTTCGCCGACGGCACCAAGGTGAACTTCGAGATGGCCATCGTGGCCAACAACACCGGGTTCACCGCCGCCAAGCGGGGCCTGTACCAGCCCGAGGTCCCCGCCGGCACCCCGATCGAAGAGATCGCCGACTATTTCCCGGTCGACAAGATCCTCGAGAGTGACGGCATCGTCGACTACTGCGTCGGTGCGTCGCCCGGACCCGGCGTGTTCGCCCTGGCCACCCACCCCGATCCGCTGCACCAGCACTACCTCAACCTCTACAAGTTGGGGGAGGGGCCGCTGTACGTCTTCTACACGCCCTACCACCTGTGTCACTTCGAGGTGCCCACCAGCATCGTCCGCATGGTCGACTTCGCCGACGCCCCGGTCGCCCCGATCGGCGCACCGGTGGTCGAGGTCGTGGCCCTGGCCAAGGCCGCCCTCGAGGCCGGAACGATCATCGACGGCCTGGGGGAGTACCTCACCTACGGCGAGGCGGAGAACCACCTGACCGCCCGTCAGGAGAACCTGCTGCCGATCGCTCTCGCCGAGGGCGCCCGGGTGAAGGGCCCGCTCGCCAAGAACGCGGCGCTCACCCTCGACGACGTCGAGTTGGCCGACCGGCTCATCGTGGATCTGTGGCACGAGCAGCTGCGCCACTTCGAGGGCCAGCCCGTTCCGGAGTCCCTCTCGGCTCGCGCCTGAAGGTGAGGGCGTCGGGCAGCCGGGCAGTCGGTCAGGCCGAGGGGCGGACGAAGTAGCGACGGTTGATCTCGTGCACGCCCTCGAGCTCCAGCTCGACCTCGTCCTCGACCCGGCCGCCGTGCTCGGCCACGAACTCGCGCAGCGCCGGAGGATCCATCCCGTAGATCTCCATCCGGGGTGAGCGGCGGGTGCGCACCTTCATCACGAGGTCCCAGATCGGACCGGGGATCTTCTCCCGGATGGCCTGGCGGCGACGACGACCAGGCAGCTGGAACACGATCAGCCCTCCCGGTCGGCAGATGCGGAGGAACTCGGCGATGTAGGAGCAGAAGTACTTCGGCTCCATGTGCATCAGCGTGATCTCGGAGAGCACGAAGTCGAACGACGACGATTCCCACCGGGACAGGTCGGGGCGATCGTTCAGCACATAGGTGACGTGGTCGCCGTGGCGGTTGTACCCCCGCGCGTGCTCCAACATCGCCGGCGCGATGTCGGCGCCGGTGACCTGCTCGAAGTGATCGGCCAGCGCCTGGCTCAGTCGCCCGACCCCGCATCCGAAGTCGAAGGCGGCGCCGCGAGGAACCTCGAGGCCCCTGGCCGCAGCTTCATCGAGGACCGTGGTGATGGTCTCCCGGCCCGTGGCGAAGAACGCGTCCTCGTCCCACCGGCCGCCCCTGTAGTCCGGGTCCGACGCCACCGCCCACAGCGGGTCCTGCTCGCCCATCCGGTTCCAGTTGTCCTGGAGCATCTTCAGTCGCACCGGCCCCACCTTCCGACGTCCAGCGGACGCTCGTCACACTGTAAGTGCGGCGGGTGGCGGCGTGCGCCGGAAACGATTTCGGCGGAGAAGGCTCAGCCGCGCCGGCGGAGCGCAGGCCGCACCGGACGCCCTCGCAACAGCGGCTCGACGCCGCTCTCGAGGGCCTGCGCGTACAACGGCATGATGTCGGCGACGGCGGCGACGGTCTGGTCGACGGCGGCTTGGTCGGTCGCAGCCGACACGACGAACGACGGCGCCAGAACGCCCCGCTCGAGCAGCTCCTGCATCACCAGCGTGCGGAAACCCTGGCTGGGGTTCCCCTCGGGGTCGAGGGTGTGGAACACGAGGTTGCAGTCACGGCCTCGGATCCGGAAGTGCTCGGAGAGGCCGGCGGCGGTGGTGACCTGCTCGACCCCGGCCCGTAGCGAGGCGCCGATGCGGTGGAGCTGGTCGCACACGCCTTCACGCTGGTAGACGTCGATGCTGGCGAGCACCGCCGCCAGCATCCACGGCTCGGCCGCAGTCGTCTGGGAGAGCAGGAACACCCTGTCGGCGTCGTCCACGTAGCCGCCGAGTCGCATCAGCTCGCGCTTGCCGGCGAGAGCGGACACGGGGAACCCGTTGGCGATCCCCTTGCCGAACGTGCACAGGTCGGGCTCGATCCCGTGGACGAACTGGGCTCCTCGCTCGTGCCAGCGGAAGCCCGTGATGATCTCGTCGAGGATGAACACGGCGCCGTAGCGGTCGCACAGCTCGCGCACTCCGGCGAAGAATCCTGGTGCGGGCGGTTCGGTGGTCTCGGCCTCGAGGATCACCGCGGCGATGCGGTCGGGGTGGGCTGTGAACAGCTTCTCGATGCTGTCGAGGTCGTTGTAGTCGAACTGCACGGTGAGGGCGGCGTCGGTGGGGAGGATGCCAGCCGACATCGGGGTGGTGACGATGAACCAGTCGTCGGTGGAGAAGAAGGGCTGTTGACGGCACACCGCGACCATCGGTCGGCCGGTGTGGGCCCGAGCCAGCTTCAGTGCCGCCGTGGTGGCGTCGGAACCGCTGAGCCCGAACTTCACCATCTCCGCGCTCGGGATCAGCTCCACCATCCGCTCGGCGGCGTCGAGCTCGAGGCGATGCGGACGGGCGAAGTTGATGCCGCCCTCGATCGACTCCCGGACCGCATCGTTCACCGCCGGATGGGCGTGGCCGAGGGTGACCGAGCGAAGACCGCTGCCGTACTCGACGTACTCGTTGCCGTCGATGTCCCACACCCGACAACCCGAGCCCCGCTCGATCACGGGGGCCATCCCGCCGGGGTACTGGTCCTCGCCCTTGGCGTAGGTGTGGGCCCCGCCGGGAACGAGCTGGGTCACCGCCGCCGTGTGCTCGTTCGACGCCCGGAAGTCCCTCATGCGCCTCTCCCCATGTGCACCTCCACGATGCGCCTCACCACTCTCCTCGATCTCGGTCGCCGGTCACCGAGGATACCACTCTGAGTGGTCACGTCAGCAGGGAGCGTCAGGTCCCATTCAGGACATGCCGAGCTCGGTCCACCCGGCCCGGTCGTAGTCGCGGTTGTTCCAGGTGAAGACCTCGGCGGTGTCGTCGACCTCATAGGTGTTGTCGGTGAAG
>DATDIY010000057.1:0-7408 GCA_036520815.1 Acidimicrobiales bacterium | reverse complement strand
GTGCCCCGATGGGGCCGCCCCCGGCTCGGTCTCGTGGGCATCCACCCGGTAGGTGAAGGTGCCCTGGAGCGTCTCGAAGGTGATCTCGTCGCCGGGCTGGAGCTCGTCGAGCCGGTTGAACGGCGCCGCGTAGGTCGTGCGGTGGCCGGCGAGGGCGACGTTGCCGGGCTGTCCCGGCAGCGGCGTCTGGGGGAAGTGCCCGGGCCCCTCCTTCAGCCACTTCAGGTCGACCCCCTGGACGGAGATGAAGTCGACGCCGATGGAGGGGATCACGATTCGCCCGACGGGGTCGCCCGGTTCCGGGACGGGCAGGTCGACCGGCGCGGTGCCCGGTGCCAGGGTGCTCGACGTGGTGGGCTCGGTGGTGGGGGTGGTCGCTGTCGTGGAGGTGGCGTCGACCTCGGCCAGCTGGGAGCGGAACTCGCTCTCGAGGCGGTCCTGGGCCCGGTTGGTGGCCAGGCCGGTGCCCCAGAGCTGGTAGGCCACGAAGAGCAGGACGAGCACGCCCGCTCGCATCATGAAACGCCCGATTGCGCCCACGACGCGCCACCACTGCACGGCAGGACCCTAGCGACGCCACCGGGACCCTCTGGTTCAGGGCCCGCTGGGGGTCCACGGCTTGGTCTGACGGTGGCCCCGACGGGTACCCTCGCACCACCCCATGGAGCCCGAACAGCCCGACCGCCCGACCGGTGCGGCGCCCGTGGTCCACCTCCGGGGCGCGGTGGCGCTGCTCGGACGGTTCCCCGCCCTGGCCGGGGTCGACCTCGACGTCGACCGGCGCCGCATCGTGTTGCTGCGCGGCCCCAACGGCGCCGGCAAGACCACGCTGCTGCGCACGCTGGCCGGCCTGGTGCCGGTGACCGAGGGCGAAGCGGTGGTGCTGGGCGTCGACCTGCGGGTCGACCCCCGGCCCGTGCGTCACCGCGTCGGCCTGCTCGCCCATGCCACCGGCCTCTACGACGAGCTGACCGTCGTCGACAACGTGCGCTTCTGGACCCGGGCCGCCCACGGTGACCTGGCCGACGCCGAGGCGGCGATGACCCGCCTGGGTCTCGACGGACGGTTGCGCGATGTGGCGGTCGGACGCCTTTCGACCGGGCAGCGTCGGCGCACCTCCCTGGCCTGCCTCGTCGCCCGCCGCCCGGAGCTGTGGCTGCTCGACGAGCCCCACGCCGGGCTCGACCAGGAGGGTCGGGACGTGGTCGACGCCCTCGTGCGCGACGCCTGCCGGGCCGGTGCCACGGTGATCCTCAGCTCCCACGAGCTCGACCGCTCCCTCGAGCTGGCCGACGAGGTCGTGACCATCGCCGGCGGGGCCGCCTACCGCGAGCCCGCCCCGGAAGGGCTGTCGTGATCCGCGACGCCTTGCTCGTCGCGGGCAAGGACCTCCGCCTGGAGCTGCGCTCGCGGGTCGCCCTCAACCAGATCGTGCCGTTCGCCCTGCTGGTGCTGGTCCTGTTCGCCTTCGCCCTCGATCCCGATCGAGGGGTGCTCGACGCCGCCACCCCCGGTCTCTACTGGGTCGCCGTGCTGTTCAGCGGTCTGCTGGCCCTCCAGCGCTCGTTCTCGGTCGAGGCGGCCGACGGCAACCGCGACCAGTTGCGCCTCTCGGGCCTCGATCCGGCGGGGATCTACCTGGGCAAGGCGCTGGCGGTGGCGGCCCAGCTGCTGGTGCTGGAAGTGCTGCTCGGTGTCGGTGTGGCGGTGCTCTACACGACCGACGTGGCCGGGTGGCCGCTGCTGCTGGCGACCGTGGTGGTCGCGACCGCCGGGATCGCCGCCGCCGGTACCCTCTACGGCGTCGTGTCGGCCGGGCTCCGAGTTCGTGAAACCCTGCTGCCACTCCTACTCTTGCCGGTGCTCGCTCCGATCCTGATCGGGTCGACCCGTGCCTTCGAAGCAGCACTCGGCGGTACTCCGTCGGACGGCTGGCCGTGGGTCGGGCTCATGAGCGTGTTCGCCGTGCTGTACGTCGTGGCCGGAGTCCTGGGGTTCGGGCCCCTGTTGGAGGAAGCGTGACCACCCAGATCGCCAGGGGCAACGAGGGCGGGCCCCGTGTCGCGGGCGAGGCGGCCCCGACCTCCACCGGCTCGCGCGGCACCCGCATACTCGGGCTCCTCACCCTCGTTGCCCTCGCCCTGTTGGCCCTCTTCGCCCTGGTGCTCAGCCCGGAGGACTCCAACCAGGGCGACGCCGTGCGGATCATGTACATCCACGTGCCGTCGGCCACCCTCGCCTACACCGGCTGCGGACTCGCCACCCTCGGCTCGATCATGTACCTGTGGCGCAAGTCGCAGTGGTGGGACCTCGTGGCCTACGCCAGCGCCGAGATCGCCGCCCTGTTCACCGCCGTCACCCTCCTCACCGGCATGTTGTGGGGCCGTCCGACGTGGGGCGTGTTCTGGGTGTGGGACGCTCGACTCACCTCCACCGCCATGCTGTTGTTGCTCCTGCTCGGCTACCTGGCCGTGCACCGGCTGCCGGCCGAGTACTCGGTGCGGGCCAAGCGGGCCTCGATCGTCGGGCTGCTGCTCGTGCCGAACGTGATCATCGTGCGCCAGTCGGTGCAGTGGTGGCGCACGCTGCACCAGAAGCCGACCCTGTTCTCCAACGGCCTCGGCTCGAAGATCGAGGGCCTGATGCTGTTCTCGCTGTTCCTCGGCTTCATCGCCATCGGCCTGCTGTTCGCCTGGCTGCTGGTCCACCGGTTCCGCCTGGCGTGGCTGGAGGAGCAGATCGAGGCCGAGGGGATCGACGTGGCCATCGCCGAGCGCCGGGCCGAAGCGGGCGGCATCGCCCCCGGGGAGGCGGCACCGTGAACGACACCTGGGGCTACGTCATCGCCGCCTGGGTGATCGTGATGGGCGCCTTGCTCGTCTACGCCATCGTCACGATCCTGCGGGGTCGGGCGCTCAGCCGCCAGGTCCCGCCGGAGCGTCGTCGATGGAGCTGACCCCCAGGACCGGCCCTGATTCCGAGGGCGGTGACGGCGCTGACGTCGGCACCCGCACCGCCGATCGTCCCGGCCGGCCCCGCCGCCGCCGAGGCCCGGCGATCGTCCTGCTCGTCGTCGTGCTCGGCGTGGGCGGCTACGTGGTGCTGCAGGCGCTCGGCAGCGCCGCCACCTTCTACCGAAACGTCGACGAAGCGGTCGACCAGCAACAGTCGCTCGGCACCAAGCGGTTCCGGCTGCAGGGCACGGTCGTGCCCGGCACGATCGAGCGCACCGGCGAGGGCGTCGACTTCGAGGTGACCTACAACGGCGTCGAGCTGGCCGTGCAGCACCGGGGTGACCCGCCCGAGATGTTCGAGGCGAACGAGCCGGTGCTGCTCGAGGGCCACTTCCTCGGCGACGGCACCACCACCTACGACTCCGACCTCATCATCGTGAAGCACGACGAGAACTACGTCAGCGACAACGAGGACCGCCTCAAGGTGGCGGACGAGGGTGGCAAGGTGCCCGTCGACGACGCCACGAGCGAGGCCGGCGGGTCGTGAACGTCGCCCTCGGCCGAGCCGGGGTCACCCTCGGACTGGCCGCCGCCGTGCTCGGCGTGGTCACGATCGGATGGGGCCTGATCCGGCGCAAGCCCGAGCTGATCCGACTCTCGCGGGCCTACGCCGTGCTCGTCTTCCTCGGGGGGATCCTGGCGTTCGTCGCCATGGAGCGGGCGCTCATCACCCGCGACTTCACCGTGAAGTTCGTCTACGACAACGGCTCGAGCCGCACGCCCGCGCTCTACAACTTCGCCACGCTCTGGGGAGCGCTCGAGGGTTCGATCATCCTGTGGGGCACGATCCTCGGCGGCTACCTGGTGGCCGTGGTCGTGAAGTTCCGCAAGCGCCTCGAGGATCCCCTCGTCGGGTGGGCTGTGCTCACCATGCTCGCGGTCGCCGCCTTCTTCTTCTTCCTCATGGCCGGCCCGGCCAACCCCTTCGAGAGCGTGAATCCGGCCCCGGGCTACGACGGACCCGGGCCCAACCCGCTGCTGCAGAACCACCCGTTGATGGCGTTCCACCCGCCGATGCTCTACCTCGGCTACGTCGGGTTCACGGTGCCGTTCGCCTTCGCCATCGCCGCCCTCGTCACCGGGCGGGTGGGGGAGGGGTGGCTGCTGTCGACCCGTCGCTGGACCCTGATCGCGTGGGGGTTCCTCACCGCCGGCATCGTCCTCGGCGCCTGGTGGAGCTACGAGGTGCTCGGCTGGGGCGGCTACTGGGCCTGGGACCCGGTCGAGAACGCGTCGTTCATGCCGTGGCTCACCGCCACCGCCTTCATCCACTCGGTGATGGTGCAGGAGCGACGCGGGATGCTGCGCGTCTGGAACCTGTCGTTGCTGTGCGCCACCTTCGCCCTCACCATCCTCGGCACGTTCATCACCCGGTCGGGCGTGCTCGAGTCGGTGCACGCCTTCACCGAGTCGAGCATCGGGCCGGCGCTGCTGATCTTCTTCTCTCTGATCGTGCTCGTGTCCGTGGGGCTCATCGGCTGGCGAGGCGACCGGCTGCGAGCGCCGGGTCGGATCGACTCGCCGATCTCGCGAGAGGGCGCCTTCCTCGCCAACAACGTGCTGTTCGCCGGCTTCGCCTTCGTGGTGCTCTGCGGCACGATCTTCCCGCTGCTCGTCGAAGCGGTGAACGACGACCGCATCTCGGTGGGCTCGCCGTACTTCAACCGGATGACGATCCCGATCAGCCTCACCCTGCTGTTCCTCATGGGGGTGGCGCCGGTGCTGCCGTGGCGCAAGGCCAGCGGTGAGCTGCTGCGCCACCGGCTGATCTGGCCGGCATGGGTGGGCGCGGCGACCATGGTGCTCGGCATCGCCCTCGGCGCCCGTGGGGTGGCACCGGTGCTGGCCTTCGGGCTCGGTGGCTTCGCCGCCGGCTCGGCCGGTCGCCAGCTCGTTCTCGCCACCCGGCGTCAGGGCTGGCGGGGTCTGGTGGGGCGGGCCAACGGCGGCATGATCGTGCACATCGGGGTGGTGATGATCGCCGTGGCGGTAGCGGCCAGCGGCAGCTTCGTGCGCCAGGCGGAGTTCACCCTCGAGCCCGGCCAGAGCGCCCGGTTCGCCGGTCACACCCTCACCTACGAGGGCCAGGTCTACCGCGACGAGGGCGAGAAGCTGGTGAACCAGGCCCTCATCCGCATCGATGGCACCGGACCGTGGGGACCGTCGCTCAACCAGTTCCCGGGCGGCACGCAGACCATCAGCACCCCGTCGGTGCGGTCGACGCTGACCGACGACGTGGCCCTGTCGCTCATCAAGGTCCCGACCGACGGCGAGACGGCCATGACGGTGCGGGTCACCATCCAGCCGCTGGTGGTCTGGCTCTGGATCGGCGGCGGGGTGATGGCCCTGGGCACGCTGCTGGCAGTGTTCCCCGGCCGGCGTCGCAACCCGATCGATCCCGTCTCGGCGCCGTTGCCCGGAGCCCGCGCCAGCAGCGGCCCGACCCCGGCGACCGACGGTTCGTCAAGGACGGACGATCCCGGCTCCACCGCCGATCCGGACGATCGACGCGATCCGGACGACCGACGTGATCCACAGGAGGTCCCGGCATGAGCGTCACCGACGAGACGGTCCCCCCGGACGCGGGCGGGGGCGACGGTGGTTCCGGCGACGACCCGGGCGCTCCCCGGCGCCGGAGCAACGCCGCTCGCAACGCCGCCATCGTGGTCGGCGTGGTGCTGGTCGGGCTGATCGCCCTGCTCGCCACCCGCGGCACCTCGCAGGACCTGGAGAGCAACATCGTGGGCCAGGCCGCTCCCGACTTCGTCGGTCAGACGACCGACGGCGAGAGCTTCCGGCTGTCGGCGCACCGGGGCGAGTGGGTGCTGGTGAACTTCTTCGCCACCTGGTGCACCGAGTGCATCATCGAGCACCCCCAGCTCCAGCAGATCGACCAGGAGCTGGGGGGCGAGGGCGTCCAGCTCGTCAGCGTGTCGTTCAGCGACGACGCGGCGAAGGTGCGGACGTTCTTCGAGTCGAAGGGCGACGACTGGCCCGTGCTCACCGAGGACACCGGGCGGGTGGCCCTCGACTACGGCGTGAGCAAGGTGCCCGAGACCTATGTGGTGGCTCCGAGCGGCGTCGTGGTCGCCCGCCTCATCGGCGTCACCGCCACCGAGGTCGAGCAGATCATCGACCAGTCGGGCGTCGACGCGTCCGCCGGGTCCGGGGCGAACGGTGGCTGACGCGACGCGGGCCGAGCGGCCGTCGGCGATGTCGGCCGGCTCGCCGGTGCGGCGCTGGCTGCCGTGGGTGCTGCTGGCGATCGTGGTGGTCACCTGCCTGTCGGTCGCCACCTTCGGCAGCCGCAGCGCCCCCACCGCCCAGGATCGCGTCGCCGCCATCAGCCGCACGATCAAGTGCCCGGCCTGCGCCGGCGAGTCGGTGGCGGAGTCCAACGCCCCGGCCTCCTACGAGATCCGGATCGACATCGCCCAGCGGATCCAGGCGGGCCAGACCGACGACGAGATCCGGTCCTTCTACGCCGCCAAGTACGGCGACGCCATCCTCCTCACGCCGTCGGCCGAGGGCGTCAACCTGCTGGTCTGGGTGCTTCCCGTGGTCGCCATCGCCCTCGGTTTCGGGGCCCTGGTGGTGGCGTTCCGACGGTGGAACGCCGACCCGGTCGCCCATGCCTCGGAGGACGACCGGGTCCTGGTCGCCCAGGCCCTGCGCCAGGAGCACGACGCCCAGGTCGCCGACGTCGACGGTCACGGCGAGGGTTCGTCTCGGTGACGGCGCCCGAGCCCTACCCGCGGGGCGCCGCCGCCCGCCGCGCCGCTCGCGACGGTGCCGGCGCCACCACCGGCCCGTTCGCCGGAGGGGCCGACCTGTCGCCGTCAGGCACCTCGTCCGGGCCGGCCGGTCGGGCCGCCTCGGCGGCGACGCGCCGCCAGCTCGACCCCGACACCCTCGCCGCGCTCGAGGAGGAGCGGGACTTCCTGCTGCGCTCGCTCGACGACCTCGAGCGCGAGCACGACGCCGGCGACGTCGACGACACCGACTACGCCGAGCTGAAGGACGACTACACGGCGCGCGCCGCCAACGTCCTGCGGGCCCTCGATGACCGCCGGGCGGCCGCCGCCGCGAACAGCCCGGACCGGTCGTGGGTGCGTACCGCCGTCGGCCTCGCCGTCGTGGCGATCCTGGCCGTCGGCGTCGGTTGGTTCGCGTTCCGTGACGCCGGCACCCGCGCTCCGGGAGAGGGCATCACCGGTGACGCCCGTCAGGACTCGGCCAACCTGGTGCTCCAGGCTCAGCAGCTCACCGGCCAGGCCAGCCAGGCCCTCGAGGACGGCAACACCCAGGGGGCCCTCGACCTGTACCGCCAGGCGATGCAGGCCTACACCCAGGCGCTCGACCTCTCGCCCGACAACGCCGAGGCGCACACCTAC
>DATDIY010000056.1:0-6465 GCA_036520815.1 Acidimicrobiales bacterium | reverse complement strand
CCGACGTCGGCCAGCTCCGCCGCCGTCCGTCCCCGGAACGGTCCCCCGCTGGCGGTGAGCACCAGCCGGCTCACCCGGTTCTGGCGTTCGGGCCACGCAGGCCGGCCGGGGTGCCCGTTGGCCTGGAGGCACATGTGCAGGGCGCAGTGCTCCGAGTCGACGGGCACGAGCTCGGCGCCCGGCGTGCGGCGGGCCCGCTGCACCACCGGGCCGGCGGCGATGAGCGATTCCTTGTTGGCCAGGGCCAGGCGGCGCCCGGCCTCGAGGGTGGCGAGGGTGACGGTGAGCCCGGCGAAGCCGACCACGCCGTTGACCACCACGTCGGCCTCGGTGGCCAGACTGGCCATGGCGTCGGCGCCGCCCCGCACCTCACACTCGGGCAGGGCCTCGGCCACCACGCGGGCGACGGCCTCGTCGGAGACGGCCACGACCTTGGGCCGGTGGGTGCGGGCCTGCTCGATCAGGACCTCGGGCTGACGTCCGGTCGCCCCGATCGCCGACAGCTCGAACCGGCCGGGCTCGGCGGCGAGCACGTCGAGCGCCTGGGTGCCGATCGATCCGGTGGATCCGGCGAGGGCGACCCGGGTGGCGGACATGGCTCCGAGCCTACCGATGCAGCCTCCACCAGAGGCCGCGCGGCGACGGACCAGGTGTCGGCTGGCTCAGCCGGCGAGGCCGAGCGCCCGGGTGACGTAGTAGGCGGCGGGGAGGACGAAGAGCATCCCGTCGAAGCGGTCGAGCACGCCCCCGTGCTCGGGCAGCAGCGAGCCCATGTCCTTCAAGCCGAGATCACGCTTGAACAGCGACTCGGCGAGATCGCCGAGCGGCGCCACGACCGCCATCACCAGGCCGAAGAGCAGCGCCTGCCCGGAGCTGAAGGGCCCGAACCCGAGCATCACGGCCACGACGAGCACGCCGACGAGCGTGGCGAGCATGCCGCCCACCAGGCCCTCGACGGTCTTGTTGGGCGAGATCGCACTCAACGGGGTGCGCCCCATCGCCCGGCCGATGAAGAACGCCCCGGTGTCGTGGGCGACCGCAGCCACCACGGCGACGAGCAGGATGCTCACCCCCTGGCTCGGGATGTCGAGGATGAGCGCGGCGAAGGCGCCGAGCACACCGACCCACACCACCCCGAGCATCGTCACGCCCAGGTTGGCGGTCGGGCGCACGCCCTTGCCGCTGACGCCCAACAGGTACCAGAGCACGCCGACGATGAACGTCAGCGCCAAGATCATCGGGATGGCGGCCTCGCCCTTCCAGTAGGTCGCCGGCGGCAGGGCCACCACCGCCACCAGACCGAGGAGGGTGGCGGGCCGGAACCCGCCTCGGTGCACCGCGCCGAAGTACTCGGCCCCGGCGATGCCGATCACCAGGGTGACCAGCACCATCGTCAGGGCCGGTCCGGCCACGAACACGAGCCTGGCGACGAGGGCCAGAGCGGCGCCCACGGCGATGGCCTGGGGCAGATCGCGACTGGAGGCGCCGGTCGAGCGCGTCGACTCGGGTTGGGTGCGGCGCCGACGCGTCGGCGCCGCCGGATCGTCCTCGGGCGGGGGCTCGGCACCCATCGGTACCCGAGGCCCACGCGGCGGACGGGCAGGGCGCTTGCGGGCCGCGGGTGCGTCCGCTTCCGGCGGGGTGACCGGACCCGACGGGCCCTCGACGCCAGGAGTCGGAGGAAGGGGAAGGCCCCCTCCCGCCGGAGGAGCAGCGGGGGCGTCGCCGGTCGGGGGCGCGGGCAGCTCGGCCTCGGGAGCAGCGCCTCGTCCGGCCCGGCCGCGGCGAGGCCCGCGCCGGCCTCGCCGGCGCGGGTCGAGCTCGACGTCGTCGAAGTTCAGGTAGGCCTCGTCGTCGACCCGTTCGGTGGTGTCGAGGGCGCCCAGCCGCTCCGACACCGGCTCGTCGTCGCCAGCGGCGGCCAGATCGGCCATCAGGTCGCCGTGGTTGGAGATGTCGTGCTCGTCGCGCCAGCGGGTGGCGTTGACGGTGAAGGAGGCCCAGCGCTCCTCCTCCTCGTCGTCGACCTCGCCGATCACGACCTTGGGCACCTCGCCCGTGGGCGGTTCGGTCCAGTGCCGGAGCTCGTGCTCGCCAGAGGAGGGGCCGAGGTCGAGCACGGGCTGGTCGTCGTCCTCGCTGCTCACGGTGAAGGTGGCCGGCTCGGGACCGGCGGCGATGACGACGGGCTCTGCCTCGTCGGCGTCGAACACGACGACGGGTTCGTCATCGACCGGAGCCTCGGAGGAGGAGGGGCTGGCCGACTGGTCGGGCTCGTCCGTGTCGCCGCCCAGGCTGACCGGGGTCACCTCGACATCCGCGGGCTCCGGCATCGGTCGGGACACGGGCCGGTCGGCGGAACCCTCGGCACGCGGTGCCTCGACGGGCGCCGGACGGGGCCGCTCGATGGCGGTGGCGTCGGCGCTGTCGGGCAACGGGAACCGGATGGTCGGCTGCACGTCGGTCGGAGGCGCCGACGGACGATCGCCGTACTTGGGCTCGTCGGACGGACGTCGCTGGGCGACCTCGCCGCGCTCCGCCGCCTCTTCGAGGTCCTCGGCGGCGATGATCCGGACGCCTTCGTTGGACTCGCCGTTGTCGTCGCCGGGGTCTCGGGAGAGCTTGTCGGGGGCCATCAGTCCTCCAGGAGCTCGGTTTCCTTGACCGCGAGGGCCTGGTCGATGTCCGCCTCGTGGGAGTGGATCAGCTTGTCGAGCTCCTTCTCGGCCCGATCCAGCTCGTCCTTCGAGAGCTCGCTGTCCTTCTCCAGCTTCTCCAGCTCGTGGCGGGTCGCCCGGCGCTGGTTGCGCAGCGCGACACGGCCCTCCTCGGCCATGTGGCGCACCACCTTCACCAGATCCTTGCGGCGCTCCTGCGTGAGCGGCGGGAACGACAGGCGGATGGCGTTGCCGTCGTTGCTCGGGTTGAGCCCGAGGTCGGAGTGCTGCAACGCCTTCTCGATCGCACCGATCGCCCCCTTGTCGTAGGGGGTGATGAGCAGCTGGCGGGCCTCGGGGACGGTGAAGCCGGCGATCTGCTGGAGCGGGACCTCGGAGCCGTAGTACTCGACGGGGAGCTTCTCGACGAGTGCCGGGGCGGCCCGGCCGGTGCGGATCGAGGCGAAGTCGGCCTTCGAGTGGGAGACCACCTTGGCCATCTTCTCGTCGGTGTCAGCGAGGAGCAGGTCGGCCATCTCGCTCGTCATGTCGGATGCTCCTGACGTCGGATTCGTCGGTGTCGCCCCCGTACTGGACCCGGCAGCGCGTCGTCGCGCCGAGCTCGGGACCACACAGGCAACGCGGGCCGAAAGGGGCCCGCAGGGATCACTGCGACGCTACTCGGTCTGGCGCGAACCGTGGCTCGCAGCGCCCCGCCGCGACCCTCTCGGACCGACCCTCAACGAACGAGCGTGCCGACCGAACCACCCTCGATCAGCGAGCGCACGTTGCCGTCGCCGGTCAGGTCGAACATCACGATCGGCAGGTCGTTGTCCATGCACAGCGTGATCGCCGTGGAGTCCATGGCCCGCAGCCCCTGGTTGAGCACGTCGAGGTAGCTGACCTCTTCGAGCTTGGTGGCGTCGGGGTTGGTGCGAGGATCGGCGGTGTAGATGCCGTCGGTGCCCCCGTGGGTGCCCTTCAGCAGCACCTCGGCCTCGATCTCGACCGCCCGCAAGGCCGCGGTGGTGTCGGTGGTGAAGAACGGGTTGCCGGTGCCGCCGGCGAAGATCACGACCCGGCCCTTCTCGAGGTGGCGGATCGCCCGGCGCCGGATGTAGGGCTCGGCCACCTGCGCCATCTGGATGGCCGACAGCACCCGGGTGGCCTGGCCGAGCTGCTCGAGGACGTCCTGCAGCGCCAGGGCGTTGATCACCGTGGCGAGCATGCCCATGTAGTCGGCCTGGGCGCGGTCCATGCCGGCGCCAGCACCGGTCATTCCCCGCCAGATGTTCCCCCCACCGACCACGATCGCGATCTGCACGCCGGTGTCGGCGCCGACCTCGACGATGTCCTTGGCGATGGTCTGGACCACGCCACCGTCGATGCCGTAGCCGGCTTCACCGGCGAACGCCTCGCCGGAGACCTTCAACAGGACACGTGACCAGCGGGGGGAGGGTTCCATCAGCCGCCGATGTACACCTGAGCGAAGCGCACCAGGGTGGCGTCACCGAGGAGCTGGGTGATGGTCTGCTTGTCGTCGCGGACGAAGCCCTGCTCGAGCAGCACCTGATCCTTGTACCAGGCGTTGAGGCGCCCCTCGACGATCTTGGGCCACGCCTGTTCGGGCTTGCCCTCGGCCTTGGTGATGTCGAGCAGCGCCTGACGCTCACGTTCGGCATCGGCGGCGGGCACCTCGTCGCGGGTCAGGTACGCCGGCTTGGCGAAGGCGACGTGAACGGCGATCTCGTGGGCCAGATCCTTGGAGCCTCCCTGCAGCTCGACGAGGACGGCGTTGACGCCCCGGCCGTCCTGGAGGTGGAGGTAGGAGTCGAGGATGTTGCCGTCGGCCGCCTCGAAGCGGACGACGGTGCCGACCTCGATGTTCTCCTTCTTGGCGATCTTGAGGGTGTCGATCTCGTCGCCCATCTCGGCGACGGCGTCGACTCCCTTGGCCACGACCAGCTCGGCCAGGTTCTGCACGACCGAGACGAAGTCGTCGGCCTTGGCCGAGAAGTCGGTCTCGCTCTTCAGCTGGACGATGACGCCCACCTGCCCGTCGACGACGGCGGTGACCGAGCCCTGGGTGTTCTCGCGGTCGCCGAGCTTGTCGACCTTGCCGAGCCCCTTCTCGCGCAGCCACTGCTTGGCCGCCTCGAAGTCGCCGTCGTTCTCGGTGAGCGCCTTCTTGGCGTCCATCATCCCGGCGCCCGTCGCCTGGCGTAGAGCCTGGACGTCCTTGGCGGAAAAGTCAGCCATCGGTGGTCAGGCCTCCTCGGACGCGGGGGTCTCGTCGGTCGTCGCGGCAGGGGTCTCGGCCACGATCTCGGCCTCCGTCACGGCGTCCGCGTCGGCGAGGACGTTCTCGACATTGCCGGGAGTGAGGCCCGGCTCGGCCGGGATCGGGTCGCCCTCGGACAGGGTCTCGTTCTCGACCGCGGACTGCTCGTTCTCGCGCTCGGCCGCGATGCGGGCCTCACGGGCCTGGGCGGCCTCGGCCGCCTGCCGGCGGGCGTCGGCCTGGGCGGCGGCGTGGGCCGCCTCCTCCTCGGCGGAGCGCTCGGCCACCACGGGGGCGGCCGGGGCATTGGCGCCCTTCTTGCGGGAGGCGATGTAGCGGCCCTCCTCGACGGCGTCGGCGATCACGCGGGCCATCAGGGTGGCGGAGCGGATGGCGTCGTCGTTGCCGGGGATGACGTACTGGATGATGTCGGGGTCGCAGTTGGTGTCGACGACGGCGACGATGGCCAGGCCGAGCTTGTTGGCCTCGGTCACCGCGATGTCTTCCTTCTTCGTGTCGAGCACGAAGATGGCGGCCGGCAGGCGCTCCATGTTGCGGATGCCACCGAGGTTGCGCTCGAGCTTCTCGAGCTCGCGGCTGATGAGCAGAGCTTCCTTCTTGGGCATGGCCTCGAACTCACCGGAGTCGCGCATGCGCTGGTACTCCTTCATCTTCGCGACGCGCTTGGAGATCGTCTGGAAGTTGGTGAGCATTCCGCCCAGCCACCGCTCGTTGACGTACGGCATGCCGCACTTCTCGGCGTAGCTCTGGACCGGGTCCTGGGCCTGCTTCTTGGTGCCGACGAACAGGATCGAGCCACCGTCGGCGACGAGATCGCGCACGAAGCCGTAGGCGGTCTCGATGCGGCCGAGGGTCTGCTGGAGATCGATGATGTAGATGCCGTTGCGCTCACCGTGGATGAAGCGCTTCATCTTCGGGTTCCAGCGGCGGGTCTGGTGTCCGAAGTGGACGCCGGCTTCGAGCAGCTGGCGCATGGTGACGACTGGGGCCTGGGTATCGGCCATGGTGGTCCTTCCCATCGGTTGCGGCGGAGATCGGAGCCGTGCTGGCGCCTCCGATGGCGGAGGCGACCGTGGGATGCACGGACCGAGGTGTGAGATGCGGGACGACCTGACCCGCGGCAGGGGCCCGACGTGCGCCGGGCCGAGGAGCAAGTCTACGGGCCCGCCGCCCCGACCGGCCAGCCGATCCGCTCAGGGCGCTGGCGCCGGGGCTCAGCCGCCGACCAGGTCGAGGAACAGAGCCGCACCGGTGGGCGCGGGAGCGGTGCCGGCGAGTGCAACCGTCATCCCCGCCGCCGACTCGGTGCTGCGGACGGCCTCGGACTGCACCATTCCTGCGCCGAACTGGAACAGGCTCTGACAGGCCGGGGGCAGTCCCGAGATCGCCAGGGCGATCTCACGGGTGGTCTCGTCGAGCTTGGTCAGGTCGGCGTGAGTGCCGGGCCACGTCGGGGTGAGGATCAGCCGGTGAGTGTCAGCCTGGGGGTCGTCGGTGGCGGAGCCG
>DATDIY010000055.1:0-4179 GCA_036520815.1 Acidimicrobiales bacterium | reverse complement strand
AGTCGAACCGGCGCCGGGCCCACGGCCACAGGGCGGTGCGGTGGTGGTGGGCGACCTGGGAGCGGGGCTCGTAGCGCACCGTCGAGCCGTCCCGGTCGAGGCGCCACACCAGGTCGACGTCCTCGCCGACGGCCATCGTGGGATCGAAGCCGCCGGCCTCGCGGAGCACGGCGGCGCGGGCCACGAGCGCGGCCGACGGGACGTGCCCGACCCGGGTGCGGGCCCGGACCCGCGCCGGGCGAGCACCCATGTCGAGCGCGGAACGGGCCGCCTCGTAGCGCGCCACCAGGCCCCGGCCGACGGGTGCTGCGGCGGTGATCCGAGGGGCGACCATGGCCACGGCGGTGTCGGCGAAGTGGGGGAGGAGAGGGCCGAGCCACTCAGGCTCGGGCTCGCAGTCGGCGTCGAGGTAGGCGACGAGCGGGGTGGTGACGTGCTCCAGGCCGGTGGTACGGGCGGCGCCGGGACCTCGCTGCGAGTCGTGGCGTACGACCCGGACGGGCACGCCCGGTGAGGTGCGGTCGGGGGCGGTGACGGGGCAGGGGCTGGCGTCGTCGACGACGACGACCTCCGCCACCGGTCCGACCTGGGACAGGAGCCGGGGGGCCAGCTCTCCCCGAACCGGGATCACCACGGTGACGTCGGCCGGGCCGAAGGGTGCCGGCAGGGCAGGGGAGGCGTCCCAGTCGGGATGCACGATCCCGGCGTCGAGGAGCCGGCGGGTGAGCGCGGTGGCGGCCGGGCCCGGTGGCACCGGCTCGCCCTCCCAGAGTCGGTCGACGAGGCGGAGCCCGGCCGGGTGCAGCCGCAGCAGCCGCAGAGGTGATCCGCCCACCACGACGGAGTCGTCGGGGTGGCGACGAGCCGTGTCGTCGGGAACGACGCGCAGGCCGGCCAGCTCGGCCGCTCGGTCGGAGGGCGCGGTGGCGCTCATCAGGGCAGGAGGGCGGCGGTCGCCGCCACGAGCTGTTCGACCAGGCGGTCGAGCAGCACGGCGCCCTCCTCGGCCGAGGCACCGGTGGGATCGCCGAGCACGCCGTTGGGGGACACTCCGGCCACGCCCTTGGTCGTGAGCTGGCTCATGATCTGGCCGAGTGGCGCGCGCTCTCCCGGCTCGGCCCGATCGAGGCGGACGACCGTCGGGTCGATGGCGAGCAGCAACGAGGTCTCCGTGCGCCCGGCGTGGGCGTCGCCGCCGGGGATCGAGGGCGACCACGCCACGACGGTGCGGCCCTCCGCGGTCAGCACGGTGACCGCGGCGCGGATCGCCTCCGCGTTGCCGCCGTGGCCGTTCACCAGCACCGTGGCGGCAAAGGCGTCTGCGGACCGGCCCAGCTCGACCAGCACGGAGGTGAGCGCTTCGGTGCCGAGCGAGAGCGTGCCGGGAAAGCCGGCGTGCTCGCCCGACGCGCCGTAGGGGAGGGCAGGGGCGACGACCACGTCCCCACGGTGGGCGGCCAGGCCCGTCGCCAGGGCGACGGCGATGCGGGTGTCGGTGTCGAGTGGGAGGTGCGGGCCGTGCTGCTCGAGGCTGCCCAGGGGCACGGCCAGGATCCGACCGTCGCCGGGTGCGACCTCCGGCCAGGTCCACCCTCCGAGCTCCGCTGTCGGCATCGGGCCATGGTGGCACCACCACCGCCGCGTGCGGTCGGTCGTCTCGGCGGCGACGGTCAGGGCCACCAGAGCCGAAGGCTGGTGGCGGCGAGGAGGTCGGCCCGCTCCGCGTCGTCGAGCAGGACGCCGGCCTTCTCGGCGAGCGCGCCGGCCAGGTTCAGCGTGGTGACCTTCATGTGCAGCGACGGCACCGCCGCCGCTCGCAGGACGGCCTCATCGGCGCCGGGCCCGTCGAGGCGGGGCATCCCGCAGTGGTCGAGCACGACCGGCACCGACGGGGCGCGGCGGCAGAGCGCGCCGAGAGCGTCGAGGTGCGGCGTGCGTACGAGGGCCACGATCGACAGGGCTGCCCGCTCGGCCGCGTCCCAGACGGCGGCACCGCGTCCGTCGCTCAGCCAGGGCGGTTCCTCGGCCGCCGCGCTGGCGGCCCGCACCCCGACCGCTCCCGTGGCGGCGTGGGCCTCGACGAGGGCGGCGGGGTCGTCGGCGTCCATGTCGAGGGTGGTGACGAGGGCGAACCGGTCGGGCTCGGCGGCCACCACGGCGGCGGCGCAGCGGCAGTCGTAGGCGTAGAGGCCGGTGGACTGGACGATGACGGCCCTCTCGACGCCGTTGGCGACGAGGTTGCAACGGAGCTGGTCGTCGGAGCCGTCGCTCGTCCACCAGTCGGTGCCCACGCCGGTCGGGTGCCGGGGGAAGCGAACCTTGTCGGGGCAGGCGACATGGACGTGGGCGTCGATCACCCGGGCGCCGTCCATCAGGTGACGACCCCGGCGTCCTTGAGCGCCACGATGTCGTCCCACGAGTGCGAGAGCTCGAGGAGGATCTCCTCGGTGTGCTGACCGACCTCGGGCGCGCCGGGCATCTGCCGCGGCCCGTCGTAGTCGTCGAAGGTCACCGGGCTGGAGACCACCTGCAGCGGCCCGGCGCCGGTGTCGACCTCGGTGAACCAGCCGTTGGCCAGCGCCTGCTGGTCGTCATGGAGCTCGGCGGGGAGCTGCACGGGCGCCCACGCCCCGGAGAACCCCTCGAGGGCACGGCGCCAGTGGTCGAACGACGCGGAGGCGAACACCTCGTCGAGGGCGGCGACGCACTCGGCGTTGTGCTGCTGGCGGGCCGCCATGTTCGTGAACCGGGCGTCGGTCGCCAGGTCGGGCCGGCCGAGGGCGTGGCACAGCTCGACCCAGTACGGGTCGGGGTTGACGATGGCGAGGCTGATGAAGCGCCCGTCCGCCGTGCGGTAGGTGCCGGTCGTCGGGTTGCGCTGCTCGCGCGGCACGCCCCACGCCGTCGCTCCCGGAGCTTCGTAGGGGGCGCTCAGGATGTCGCGCTGCATCTGCCACATGCCGACGTTGAGCAGTCCGACGTCGACGACGGAGCCTCCGCCCCGCGTCGCTCGCCGGTAGAGCGCGCCCGCCACCCCGCCGGCCAGGGTCATGGCGGCCATGACGTCGCCGAAGGCGGGTCGTTGGGTGAGGGGCCACTCGGCGTCGGGTGGGGTGAGGGCGGCGCCCACACCCCCACGCGCCCAGTAGGCGGTGCCGTCGAGGGCGGCCGTCTCGGCGAGCGGACCGTGCTGCCCGTAGCCCGAGCCCCGCACGTAGACGAGGTCCGGGTTGGCGGCGCGCAGGTCGTCGACGTCGATGCCGAGCCGGGCCCGGACGGCGGGGCGCAGGTTGGTCATGAACACGTCGGCCCGGCCGACCAGCTCGAGCAGGAGGTCACGGCCCGGGGGCGTGGCCACGTCGATGCCGATCGAGCGCTTGCCCCGGTTGGCGTACTGGAAGCTGAGGTGGAGACCGCCGACCTGGTTGGTCATGCCGGCGGTGGTGAGCCCGCGGTAGGGGTCGCCGGTGACGGGGTGCTCGACCTTGGTGACCGTCGCTCCCCAGTCGGCCAGGACGGCGGCGGCGAGCGGGACGAACACGAACGAGCCGAGCTCGACGACCTCGACGCCTTCCAGGATGTCGTACACGTGCCCTCCCTCGGGTGGTGCGTCCGGTGCGGGGTGGCCCGCGCCGGTCAGATCGTGGCCCGGTGCTCCCGGAGGACGTCGGCGACGGCCCTGGCACCGGTCTCGGTGTACAGGATCGTGTAGTGGTTGACGTCGGGTACCAGGATGTCGTGCAGGTGGGGAACGAGCTCCCGCCACCGCTCGACCTGGGCGTCGGGGAACATGGGCGCCGGTACGTCGATCATGTTCCGCGGGGCGCGCAGCGTCACCACCGGCACCCGCAGAGCGCGGAACGCCTCGGTGATCGCGGGGTCGTCCACGAGGGTGGCGGCGTCGGCCACCACCGCCTCGGGCCGGAGGCTGGCGTGCAGCTCGGGCGGATCGCCGGCCAGCTCGTCGGCGAGGAGCCGGTCGACGTAGTCGTTCCAGTACGGGGCCAGGCCGGGGTGGGTCCGCCAGGAGGCCTGGTAGGCGGCGACGCTCGGCCAGGTGCGGGCCAGCCGCTCGAGCACGTGGGCGACCGGGTCGGGCGGCGGGTCCTCGGCGCGGGTGGCGGGGTCGGGAGCCGGTCCGCCGTCGACCATCACGACCCGGTTCACCCGGTCGGGGCG